>NZ_JBWKER010000001.1:240076-270073 GCF_056435345.1 Kitasatospora sp. NPDC043950 | reverse complement strand
TTGTTTGTGTGGGGGGGGGGGGGGGGGGGGGGGGGGGGGGGGGGGGGGGGGGGGGGGGGGGGAGGAGGAGGGGGGGGGGGGGGGGGCCCCCCCCCCCCCCCCCCCCGCCCCCTGGACGGGGCCTCGCCGCCGCCCGGCAGGCCTTACGGGTGCAGCCCGGCCTGCACGACCTGCGGGCCGGCCCCGCCCCCGTGGCGTTGCACTACCCCGCCGGCGACCTGCTGGTCGTCTCCGGGCTGCCCGGCAGCGGCAAGAGCACCCTGATGCGCCGCTGCGTGCGCGCCCCGCTGGTCGACTCCCAACTGGTCCGCGAGGAGTACGCGGCCAGGCTGCCCGGCCGCCTCCCGTACGCCCTCTACCGCCCGCTGGCGCGGATCGCGCACTACCGGCGGCTGCGGCGCGCGGTGCTGGCCGGCGGGCCGCTCGCCGTCCACGACTGCGGCTCGCTGTCCTGGGTGCGGTTCTGGCTGACCCGCACCGCCGCCCGGCAGGGCCGCCGGGTGCACCTGCTGCTGCTGGACGCCGAACCGGCCGAGGCGCGGGAGGGCCAGCAGAGCCGGGGGCAGGGCGTCTCCCGCTACGCCTTCCTCCGGCACCGGGCCGCCGTCGACAGGCTGCGGCGCCGGCTCACTGGGGCCGGGCGGCCGCCGGAGGGCTGTGCGTCGGCCGTGGTACTCGACCGGGCCGCCGCGCGCGCCCTGCGGGAGATCGTCTTCGCCGCGTCGTAGTCTCGGCGGGTCCGCGCCGAGCCGGGCGGGCCCGGGGCGCGGCCGACACTCCGTCAACTCCCTTGTCAGGAGCGCAGATGCGCCGTACTGCCCGGGTGCGCTCGCGTGCCCCCCGTCTGTTCCCCTGGGCCGCCGCGCTGGTCGCGGCCACCGGTCTCAGCCAGCTCGCCGCCCCGGCCCCGCACTCCGCCGCCGTGACCGCCGCGGCCGCCGTGACCGCGGCCTGTGCGGGCTCCGACTCCGACGCCGCCGCCCGCAAGCCGGCCGGCGGCCAGGCGGGGCAGGACCCGAACGCCGTCACCGCCGCCGAGGCCCGGGCGATGCAGGCGGACCTCGACGACCGGCTCGCCCAGCTCTCCTCCGCCCACGCCCGGATCGGCGCCCCGACGACGGTGCCGGTCTTCGTCCACGTGATCCACGCCGGTGACGCCGGCCGGCTCGACGGGGGCGTCGTCGCCGCCCAGATCGACCACCTCAACGCGACCTACGGCGGCCAGGGCGACGGCAACACCCCCAGCCAGTTCCACTTCGAGCTGGCCGGCACCGACTACACCGACAACGCCTCCTGGTACGACGGCATCACTCCCGGCTCCGGGGCCGAGGCGGCGATGAAGAGTGCGCTGCGCAAGGGCGACGCGGGCACCCTCAACCTCTACACCGCCAAGCTCGGCCAGTCCCTGCTCGGCTGGTCGACCTTCCCGGGCGCCTACCGCTCGAACCCCGCCGACGACGGCGTGGTCGTCCTCGACGCCTCCCTGCCCGGCGGCGCCGCCGCCCACTACAACGAGGGCAGCAGCGCCACCCACGAGATCGGCCACTGGCTCGGCCTGTTCCACACCTTCCAGGGCGGCTGCCTGCCCCCGGGCGACTACGTGGACGACACCCCGCCCGAGCGCACCCCCGCCTACGGCTGCCCCGAGGGCCGCCACACCTGCACCGGGCCCGGCCTGGACCCGATCCACAACTTCATGGACTACAGCTACGACTCCTGCATGAGCCAGTTCACCCCTGGCCAGGTCCAGCGGATGGCCGACTCCTGGGCCGCTTACCGGAGTTGAGCCGTCAGGGATGGTCCGGTAAGCGGGCATCCTCGCAGAACCGCAGAACCGCAGAACCGCAGATCGGCCAGGCCTATTGCCATCGATCTGAATGCAAAACGCCGATCACGGCGTGGCAAATATCGACCACACGCCCGATTTGATCTATGTTCGGGGTGTCGGGACCGAGCAGGAACTGAGCGCCAAGGAGTAACGCCATGAGTGCCAACCCCCGGATCGTCGTCGGCGTGGACGGCTCGCCCGCCTCGGAGCAGGCGCTGCGCTGGGCGGTCGACTACGCACGGGCCGTCGGCGGGACCATCACCGCGATCGCCGCCTGGGAGTACCCGGCGTTCTACGGCTGGGCCGCGCCGAGCGTGCCGTCCGCCGAGGTCTTCAACCCCGAGGAACTGGCCGGCAAGACCCTCTCCGACACCGTCGTCAGGGTCGTCGGCGACGACCCGGGCGTGCGGATCAGCGAGAGCGTGATGCCCGGCAACGCCGCCCAGGCCCTGCTGGAGGCCGCCAAGGGCGCCGCGCTGCTCGTCGTCGGCAGCCGCGGCCTCGGCGGCTTCTCCGGCGTGCTGCTCGGCTCGGTCAGCCGCCACCTCACCGAGCACGCGTCCTGCCCGGTCGTCGTCGTCCGGGAGGGCCAGGTGGCCGAGGCCGAGTAGCGCGCCGCCCCGCCGGGCCGCCGCGCGGTGGAGGATGGAGGCATGCCAGAAGGTGACTCCGTCTACCGCGCGGCGGCCCGGCTGCACGAGGCCCTCGCCGGGCAGGTGCTGACCAGCGCCGACCTGCGGGTGCCCGCGCACGCCACCGCCGTCCTCGCCGGCCGCCGGGTGCTGGAGGTCGCCCCGCGCGGCAAGCACCTGCTCACCCGCCTCGAAGGCGGCCTCACCCTGCACACCCACCTGCGGATGGACGGCCGCTGGGAGGTCTACCGGCCTGGCGAGCGCTGGTCCGGCGGCCCCGCCTGGCAGATCCGCGCCGTCCTCGGCACCGAGCGGGGCACCGCCGTCGGCTACCGGCTGCCCGTCGTCGACCTGCTGCGCACCGCCGACGAGCAACGCGCCGTCGGCCACCTCGGCCCCGACCTGCTCGGCCCCGACTGGGACCCGGTGGAGGCCGTCCGCCGGCTGCTCGCCCACCCCGGCCGCCCGCTCGCCGAGGCGCTGCTCGACCAGCGCAACCTCGCCGGCATCGGCAACGTCTACGCCGCCGAACTCTGCTACCTGGCCGGCGTCACCCCGTGGACCGAGGTCGGCCAACTCCCGCGCCCCGACCGGCTGGTGGAGCGGGCCCGGGAGATCCTCGACGCCAACCGGCTGCGCCCCGGCCACGTCACCACCGGCGACACCCGGCGCGGCCACCAGCACTGGGTCTACGGCCGGGCCGGCCGCCCCTGCCCGCGCTGCGGCACCCTCGTGCGGACCGCCCGCCAGGGCACGCCCCCGCAGGACCGGGTGGCGTACTGGTGCCCCTACTGCCAGCGCGGCCCGGCCCCGGCCGGTACGGGTGTCAGGTCCGCTCGACCAGGGCCGGATGACGCGGGTCGTCCACCCGGACGGTGACGTCGGCGGCCTCGGCCGGGCCGGTCTCCGCCTCGTAGCGGGCGAAGGCGGGCAGCGTCCACTGCTGGTCGGCGGGCGTGCGGCGGGCCAGGGCGGTCGGGGTGAGCGCGAGGTGGACGGCCAGCTCCAGCGGCAGCCAGCGGCCGAGCAGCAGCGCGCCGTCCAGCAACAGCACGCCGCCGGGCGGCAGTTCGGCGTACGCGGCGCGGGTCGAGCGGTCCGTCACCGGGTCGCGCAGCGAGGGCAGGACGCGGCCGCTGGCACCGGGCTCCAGCGGGTCCAGTACCTCGCGCAGCAGGGCGCGGTCGTCCAGCCAGAGGTCGTGGAAGGCGTCCGCGTCCTGGTGGCCGTACTCCAGCCGGATCGAGGCCGGGCGCAGGAAGCCCGCCGCCGACACCCGCAGCGCGGGGCGGCCGCGCAACCGCAGCGGCTCCACCAGGGCGTCGGCGAGCACGTCGGGGCGGGCGGCGGGCGCGCCGTCCACCGCGACCCGCAGCCACCGGCCGCCGGGGTCGGACAGCGCGGCGATGCGGTCGGCGAGCACGTCGGCCAGCCGGTCGGGGGAGATCGGGTGCACCTGCATCAGGCCATCCTGTCGTGCTGTCGTGCCGTCGTGGCTGTGGTGCCGGGCGGTCAGGTGAGCGGGAGGGCGTGCAGGACGTCGTCGTGGCCGACGTAGAGGTGGTTCGCGTCGACGGCGAGCGACCAGACGTCCTTGCCGGGGCCCGAGTCGAGGAACGTCCAGCGCGGCGTGCCGCTCGCGGTGTCGATCGCGCACACCCCGGCGGCCGCCGGGCCGGGGACGAACAGCGTGCCGCCGACCACCAGCGGATGGCTGCGGCGGTCCAGCAGGAACGGCAGCCGGTAGGCCCACTGCCGTGCGCCGGTGACCGCGTCGTGCCCGGTGACCAGGCCGTTGTCGCGGGTCAGGTAGACCCGCGGGCCGTCGGAGACCAGGGCCATCGCCCGCCACGACTCGCCCCGGGCGGGAGAGACCGTCCAGGCCGGCTCGCCGCCGGGGCGCAGCGCACGGACGCCGTCGGCGCCGTCGGGGACGTAGAGGTGCACCGGGCCGCAGACGCACCAGCTCAGGCCGCCGGTGTTGGGGGCCGTCCACAGCTCCCGGCCGTCGGCGGCGTCCCGGACCACCAGCTCGCTGCCGTCGCCCAGGTTGCGCAGGCACGGGAGGCGGCCGCCGGGCGCGGTGACCGGGGTGAACGGCCGCTCGTTGCGGTCGATGGAGAGGTGCCACAGCACCGAGCGGTCCGCGACCCGGACGGCGAAGAGCCGGCCGTTCGGCGTCGAGCTCTCCCGCGACCAGTCCCAGACGTACCCGTACAGGGTGCCGTCGTCGAAGCCGGACAACTGGACGGAGCCCTGTAGGTCGTCGGGCAGCGGCAGGCTCCAGTCGGCGGCGGGGTCGCCGAGGTGGCGGGCGTCCAGGTGGCCCGGGGAGGTGGTGAAGACCCGGTCCGGCCCGAGCACCACCTGGCCCAGCACCTCCAGGTCGCTCGGCCAGTTCCCGCGCGGTGGGTCGACGGTGAGCAGCCGCGCCGCCTCGCCGGTGGCCGGGTCCAGGACCTGGAGCCCGGCCCGGGACAGGAACACCGGCCGGGTCGGCGGGCCGGTCAGCCGCTCCGGGGTCATCGCCTCCGGCCCCCGGTACGTCCACAGCGGGGTCGGCCCGGACAACGCGGTCGGCTTCGGCGGCGGAGCCGGCTGGTCCGCACCCGAACGGCCGAACGCCCACACCGCCGCGCCCGCCGCCAGCACCCCGGCCCCCGCCAGCAGCCCGCGCCGGCTCAGCCGCGGCCCGTCCCCGCCCCCGCCGACCACGTCCACGGGCTCCCGCGCGGCGCCGTCCGCCTCCCCGTCCCACTGCCACGAGGCCTCGCGCACGGGCCCCTCGGACGACGGCGACTGCATACCGGCTCCCACCTCCCCCATGGCGCCCCACGCGCCACCACTCGCCCGGAGGATATCGAACAGCCCCCGAACCACCCGAAACCCCGACCGGGGCGTACTGGGCTGAGGCCCACAGCACAGGCCCGCCCAGCAGCCCCGGGGGAGGTACGGCGTGACGGCCGAGATGATCGCACCCGAGTGGATGCACCGGCAGATCACCAGCGAGCAGTACGACTCCTGGACCGTGGAGCAGTGCGAGGGCATCGAGATCGTCGACGGGACGGTGGTCGTGAGCCCGAGCGCCTCCAAACGGCACAACCGGCTCGCGCGGTTCCTGGCGAACGCCCTGGACGCGGCCGGCGGCGCCGAGTGGAATGCCGACACGGACTTCGACGTCAGGCTCCAGGACGTGCCGCTGAACAACCGTCGCCCGGACGTGGTGGTCTACCGGGCGGACACGATCGACGAGTCGCCCACCAGACCCGCGGACGTGCTGCTGCTCGTCGAGGTCGTCCCACCGGGTTCGGAGACCACCGACCGGGTGGTCAAGCCGGGCCAGTACGCCAAGGCGGGCATCCCGTTCCACTGGCGGGTCGAGCAGGTCTCCGGCGGCGTCCCGATCGTCCACACCTACGTGCTGGACGCGGCGAGCGGTTCGTACCGGGTGGGCGAGTTGTTCACCGGTCAGGTCGAGGGCGTGGTGCCGTACGCGGTGGAGGCCGATCTCTCCGGGCTGTGAGGCGCGCGCCCGTCAGTGCTGCGGTGGGTGGTCGGCGAGGTCGGCGAGGACGTCGGCGTGGCAGGGGAGCGGGGCGCACCAGCAGCCGAGGCGGTGGCCCCGCAGGGGCGGGACGAGGGCGAGCAGGTCGGGGCGGGCGAGGAGGTAGGCGCGGTAGTCGGCGACCATCTGCTCGCGGGTGAGGTCGGGGCCGGGGCGGTAGGGGCAGTGCAGCGGGGATTCGGACAGGTGCCAGCCGCCGCGGTGCATGGCGCGGCCGACGTAGACGACGTCGGCGCAGGAGGGGTCGTCGCGGTGGCCCTTGAGGTTGACCACGGTGGTGCGGCCGGAGGTGGTCGGCATGCCGTCCATGCTGGCGCAACCGGGGCCGACGGGCATCCGGGGTCCCGGAGGGCTCGCCTTGACACGCCCCGGGGCCCGGCGTAGCAAAAGAGCATGCGCCATCCGCACGCGGGCGGCCGTGACCGGGCGGCGCCGCCCGGCCCGCACCGGCCGCTGGAGCCCCACGCCGCCCCGGCGGCGGCCGAGCGGGACGACCTGCTGGCGGGCGCCGTCCGCCGGGCGCTCGGCGGCACCGGGGCGTACGGGGCGATGGTGTACCTGCGCTCGCGGGACGGCCGCTCGCTGGTGCTCTGCACGATCGCGGGCGTACCGCTGTCGATCATGAGCCCGTTCCGGCGGATCGCCGCCGCCGGCCCGCTGCCCGTCGCCGTCAGCTTCCGCACCGGGCGGACCGTCACCCTCGCCGACACCGAGGACACCATGCGGCGCTTCCCGCAGCTCGCGGTCGGCATGCCGTACGACTTCGCCTCCGCCTGCGTGCCGGTGGCGGGCGGCGAGGAGCGGTTCGGGGTGCTCAGCGTGTTCTGGCCGGCCTCCGACGACGGCGTCCCGGAGGACGCCCCGTCGCGGCTGGCGGAGGTGGCCGAGCGGCTGGCCGCAGGGCTGGCGGGCCTGGCGGCGGCCGGGCACCCCGTGGAGCCGGGCGGCGACGCGGCCGTGGTCGAGCTGCCGCCGCCGTCCGCGCCGACCTGCCGGGTCGGGATGTTCGACTGGAACGTCGCCACCGGGGCGCTGGCCGCCGACGAGCAGTTCCTCGCGATCTTCGGCCTCGAACCCGACGAGTTCGACGGCACGGTGGCCGCCCTCGGCAGCCGGATCGCCCCCGGTGACCTGCCCGAGTTCCGGGCCGCCGCCCGGACCGCCCTGGCCCGGGGCGAGGTGCTGGCGGCCAGGGTCCGGGTGCTCGGGTCGGACGGCCACCCGTACCCGGTGGAGCTCTGGGCGCGGGTGCCCGCGGCGATCTCGGACGGCCGCACCCATCTGGTCGGCGCCGTGCTGGACGCCCGCACCCTCACCGCGGCCGCGGCCGCCGTCGAGCGACTGCGCGAGGGCGTCTTCTCACTCGACCCGGACGGCCGGGTCAGCTACGCCAACCGCGCCACCGAGCCACTGCTCCAGGCGCGCCGCGAGGACCTGGTCGGCCACCACCTGTGGGACGTGCTGCCCTGGCTCGCCGACCCCTTCTTCGAGAACCGCTACCGGGCCGCCCTGCTCTCCCAGCAGCCCACCGCCTTCCTGGCCGCCCGCCCGCCGGACGGCTGGCTCGCCTTCTCGCTCTACCCCGACACGCACGGCGTCACCGGCCGGGTGGTGGCCGCGGAAGCCCCGCCGGGCGCGGCCGAACCGAGGGCCGCGCCCCCGCCGTCCGCGGCCCGCGGCGCCACCCCGACCGGTGCCCCCGCCGGCATCGGCGGCACCTACCACCTGCTCCAGCTCGCCAGCGCGCTCACCGAGGCGGTCAGCGTGCGCGAGGTCTGCCGGGCCGTGGCCGAGGAGATCCTGCCGGCCTTCGGCGGCCAGGAGCTCGCCATCTACGGGGTGCGCGACAAACACCTGCACCTGATCTCGCAGACCGGCTACCCGGACGGCTTCCTGGACGGCTTCGAGGGCACCCCGGTCGCCGCCCGCATCCCCGGCGCGGAGACGCTCAGCACCGGCACCCCGATCTTCTTCGAATCGGTCCGCGAACTCGCCGCCGCCTACCCCGGCATCGCGCTCGACGACATGGGCGCCTGGGCCTTCCTGCCGCTGATCGCCTCCGGCCACCCCGTCGGCAGCTGCATCCTCGGCTTCGACCGGCCGCGCCCCTTCACCGCGGAGGACCGCGGCCTGCTCACCGCCCTCGGCGGCTTCATCGCCCAGGCCCTGGAACGGGCCCGGCTGTACGACGCCGAGTTCGCCCTGGCCCGCGGCCTCCAGCAGGCGCTGCTGCCGCACCGCCTCCCGGACGTGCCCGGCATCCGGATCGCCGCCCGCTACCTGCCCGGCACCCAGGGCATGGAGATCGGCGGCGACTGGTACGACGCGATCGTCACCGGCGGGGACGTCACCCTGGTGATCGGCGACGTCGAGGGCCACAGCGTCGGCGCGGCCGCCACCATGGGCCAGCTGCGCAGCGCCGTCCGCGCCTTCGCCACCGGCGGCGACCCGCCCGACCAGGTGCTCGCCCGCACCAACCGGCTCCTCCTCGACCTCGACCCCGGACTGCTCGCCAGCTGCTGCCTCGTCCGCCTCACCCCCGCCGACGGCCGCGCCCGGATCGCCCGGGCCGGGCACCTGCCACCGGTGCTGCGCTTCCCGGACGGGTGGGCCGAGGCGCTGTACGTGCCGGGCGGGCCGCTGCTGGGCGTGGAGGAACAGGCCGAGTACCCGGTCAGCGAGCTGCGCCTGGCGCCCGGCACGGTGGTCGCGCTGTACACGGACGGGCTGGTGGAGGATCCGGCGATGGCGATCGACCAGGGGGTGGACCTGCTGCGGGCCGCGCTCGGGCGCGGCGGGGCGCAGGGGCCGGACGGCCTGGAGCTGCTGGCGGAACGGATCCTGCGCGAGGTCGGCTCCTCGCACCGGGTGGACGACGTGGCGCTGCTGCTCATGGCCTTCGGTGAGGACGACTCCACGGGCGTGTCCACGGGGGTGCCCACGGAGGTGCCCCGAACGCCGTGAGCGGCGACTTTCGTCGGGGGCGGGGGCGACGAACGGTGGCGGCGGTCGGGTGGCGCGGCCCGATAGCCTCGACGGGTGGATGCGATGGCGCGGGCCTGGAAGAAGGCGGTACGGACGGCGTTTCCCGGGCCCTGGCCGCCCCGGCGAGTGGTGGGCCAGGGCGCGCTGGCCCTGCTGATGGGCGGGGTCGCGGCCCTGCTGGAGGTGGCCGCCGGTGCCGGCCACCCCGTCCTGGTGGGGCTGGGGGTCGCGCTGCTGTGGGTGCTGCGGCCGGCCTTCCCGGCGACCGTGCTGCTGCTCACCTCGGCCGCGGCCGGCTGGGCCGTCGGCCCGATGCTGCTGCTGGTCTGCGCCGGCTGGTCGGCCGGGGCGAGGCTGCGCCGGGTCACCGCGCTGGTCGGCACCTTCGTGCTGAGCTGGGTGCTGTTCATGGTGACCGGGGTGCTGAAGGACGCCGGCTCGGCCTCGCCCAAGCTGATCGTCGGGCTCTCGCTCGGCGGCTTCCTGCTGGTCGCCGTGCTGCCCGCGCTGTGGGGCCGCTACCGGGCCCAGCGCCGCGCCCTGCTGGACGCGCTGCGCGAGCGCAACGACCAGCTGGTGCGCGAGCGGGTCATGGTGGTGCACCAGGCCCGGCTGCGCGAGCGGCACCGGATCGCCCAGGACATGCACGACAGCCTGGGCCACCAGCTGGCGCTGATCTCCGTGCACTCCGGCGCGCTGGAGGTGGACCGTACGCTCAACGACCGGCAGCGCGAGGCGGTCGGGGTGCTGCGGCAGGCGGCGGTCGCGGCGATGCGGGAGCTGCGCGAGGTGGTCGGCGTCCTGCACGACGAGTCGACGGCGGTGCGGCCGGCGACGGACGCGTCCCCGGCCCGGGGCGGGGTGGACGGGATCGAGGGGCTGGTCGACTCCTCGCGGGCGGCCGGGGCGCGGGTCTCCTTCTCCCGGGAGGGCGAGCCGCGTCCGCTGGCCGCCGCGGTGGACCACGCGGCGTATCGGATGGTGCAGGAGGCGCTCACCAACGCGCACAAGCACGCCCCCGGCGCGCCGATCACCGTCGCGCTCCGGTACGAGCCGGACGCGCTGGTGGTGGAGGTGGTCAACCCGTGCGCCCCGGAGCCCGTGGGCGTGCGCGCCGGCGCGGGCCCGGCGGTCAGCGGCGGCCAGGGGCTGACCGGCCTGCGGGAGCGGGCCCGGCTGGTCGGTGGCATGGTGCACGCCGGGCCGACGCCGGACCAGGGGTTCCGGCTGGCCGGCGTGCTGCCGTACGAGGGGGCGGAGGGCACGGGCGACGGGGCCGCGGCGATCGCCGGGGTCGACGACTGGGTGCTGGACGGCCTGCCGCCGGTCGTCGGGGCGGAGGAGGGGCGGCGCAGTCCGGCGATCGGCTGCGCGGTCGGGGTGGGGGCGGTCGGCCTGACCGTGCTGGGGCTGCTGATCTGGGGCGTGGTGGCCTTCGTCCAGGGCACCGACGACGCGACGGTGCCGAAGTCGGTGTACGACGGGCTGGAGACCGGCACGCCCGAGGCCGACGTGCTGCACCGGCTGCCGCCGGGGAACACCTTCTTCACCGACGACTACCGGGGCAGCGGGCCGAAGCCCCCGGAGGGCGCGCACTGCCGCTGGTACCTGTCCGGTGACCTCAGCGACGCCTGGGGCCAGGACAATGTGATGCGGTTCTGCTTCAAGGACGGGGTGCTGGTGGAGAAGGAGCACTACCTCACGAAGTCCTGACCGCCCTGATCGCTCTGACCGTCCTGACCGCTCTGACCGGGTGGGGCGCGGGGTTCGGCCGGATGTGAGGATGGTGTTCCTGCCGCAGCACCGTTCGAGGGGAATGACCAGCCGTGATCCGAGTCCTCGTCGCCGACGACGAGCCGCTCATCCGCGCCGGGATCAGGATGATCCTGGGCTCTGCCGCCGACATCGAGGTGGTCGCCGAGGCCGCCGACGGGCGGGAGGCGCTGGAGCTGGCCCGGGCGCACGGGGTGGACGTGGTGCTGCTGGACATTCAGATGCCGGTGATGGACGGGCTGACGGCGCTCGCGGAGCTGCCGAGGGTCGCACCCGGCGCGCGGGCGCTGATCCTCACCACCTTCGGGGAGCGCGAGAACGTCCTGCGCGCCGTGACCGAGGGCGGCGCCGGATTCCTGCTCAAGGACACGGCGCCGCACGAGCTGATCCAGGCGGTGCGCGCGGCGGCCGGCGGGTACGCCTTCCTGTCCCCGGCCGCCACCCGGCACATCGTCGACTCGCTGGCCTCCGGGCGCAGCGGTTCGGCGGCCGCCCGGGGTGCGGACGCCCGGCGCCGGCTGGAGGTGCTGACGCCGCGCGAGCTGGAGGTGCTGGCGCTGCTCGGCGAGGGGCTGTCCAACGCGGACGCGGGGGCGCGGATCCACATGAGCGAGGCGACGGTGAAGACGTACGTCAGCCGGATCCTGGCCAAGTTGGGCTGTGAGAACCGGGTGCAGGCGGCGCTGTTGGCGCGGGACGCGGAGCTCGGCGCCCGGGACTGAACGCGTCCGACCGGTCGCGGAGCGTGTCGGGTGTGGCGGATGCCACCAGATGGCCCGACGGAACGGGGAACTCCGGCTTCAGTGGTGACGGTGCGTCAGCTCGTCGTCGCGGTGGGTGGATGGTGTGCTCGGGCTCACAGGTGGACAGAGGTGAAGGGGGGCGTGAAAGTTGATCAGTTGATCTTGAAAATGTGGTCAAACCTGGTCGAACTGGGCGCGGCACCTTGATCAATACCGCCGGTAACAGTCAACTGACCTGCGGAGACCAAGAATTGCTTGCTGCACCCCGAGGTGGCCCGTAGCTTCATTGGCGGTGCAACGAGCACCACCCGGGTTCACCCCGACGCATGGCCCGCCGACCTGACCCCCGGCGCGAGGGCCGTGCCCGCCGACGCGACCAGCTCGAACAGGTCGTCGGCGAGTGGAGGTGGCCGGGGCGGCACGGCGCGTCCCAGACGTGTCCGGCCGCCCGTCGAGCGAGGTGAGCGCGACTATCGGCCCGTCATGGGTCTGGTTCCGCCTGCCCGCCCGGGGCTTGCCGAGAGGACTTATATGACTTCCCGTCACGAGACCGCCGCTGCCACCGACACCACCGCCACCAAGCGCAACCGCGTGCGGATGGCGGTCGTCGCGGGCGCCGCCGTCGCGGCCCTGCCGGTGGCCGGCCTCGTCACGGCCACCTCGGCCTCCGCCGCGCCCACCTCCAGCTGGGACTCCGTCGCCCAGTGCGAGAGCGGCGGCAACTGGAGCATCAGCACCGGCAACGGCTTCTCCGGCGGATTGCAGTTCACCCCCAGCACCTGGAGGGCGTACGGCGGCACCGCCTACGCCCCCCAGGCCCACCAGGCCAGCAAGGCGGAGCAGATCACGGTCGCCGAGAAGGTCCTCGCCTCGCAGGGGCCCGGGGCGTGGCCGGTCTGCTCGGCCAAGGCGGGCCTGAGCAAGGGCGGCGCCCCGGCCGCCGTCGACACCACCGACACCGCACCCTCGAAGCCGGCTGCCAAGCCGGCGCCCAAGGCCAAGACGCCCAAGACCCAGGCGCCGCAGGCCCCGCAGGCGCCGAAGAGCAAGCCGGTGCCGAAGCAGCAGGAGGCGTCGAAGCCGCAGCAGTCGGCCAAGCCGGCGCAGTCGGCGCCGTCCTCGGAGAAGAACACCTCCGGTGGCGGCTACACCGTCAGGAGCGGCGACACGCTGAGCGGCATCGCGGCCAAGTTCGGTACCGACACCGGCAACCTGTACGGCAAGAACGCCCGCACCATCGGCGGCGACCCGGATCTCATCTTCCCGGGCCAGACCCTGACCGTCTGACACCTCCGCACACCCGGGCCGAGCGGCCGCCCCTCCCCGGGGCCGGCCGCTCGGCCCGGCGCGTTTCCGGGGTCGGGCGCGAGAGCGGGCCAGGCACGAGGGGAGGGGGCGTGCGAGCGGGCGTGAGGCCGTGCGCGCGGGCGCTTCGGGAGATAGTTGAAGGTTGAACGCGACGTCTGAATACCGCCGGAGCTTTCCGGCGCCGAGGCCCAGGATCGAGTCATGTCCGAGATCGGAACCGGGGGTTCTGATCGGAACGAGTCGGATCACATCCGAATGAGGAGTTCTGGAGATATGACGATGAACGGTGCGGCGAAGCTCGACGGCAAGGTGGCCCTGGTGACCGGCGGCAGCCGGGGGATCGGGGCGGCGGTCGCGCTACGGCTGGCCGAGGAGGGTGCCGACGTCGCCCTGACCTATCAGGGCGGGGCCGAGCGGGCCGAGGAGGTCGCGGCGAAGATCACCGCGATGGGGCGCCGCGGTTGGGCGGTCCGCGCGGACTGCGCCGACCCGCAGGCGGTGCAGTCCGTGGTCGCGGAGGTCGCGGAGCGGTTCGGGCGGCTGGACGTCCTGGTGAACAACGCGGGCGTCGGTGTCCTCGGCCCGATCGGTGACCTGGCGCTCGACGACGTCGACCGGGTCCTGGAGGTGAACGTCCGGGCGCCGTTCCTGTTCGCCCAGGCCGCCTCCGCGCACCTGGCCGACGGCGGGCGGATCGTCACCATCGGCAGCTGCATCGCCAAGCGGGTCGCCTTCCCCGGCGCCACCGTCTACTCACTCAGCAAGGCGGCGATGATCGGCCTGACCAAGGCGCTGGCCAGGGAGCTCGGCCCGCGCGGGATCACCGCGAACGTGGTCCACCCCGGCCCGATCGACACCGACATGAACCCGGCGGACGGTGAGGCCGCCGAGCTCCAGAACAGCCTGACCGCACTCGGCCGCTTCGGCGCGGGCGCGGACGTCGCCGCCGCCGTCGCCTACCTGGCGGGCGAGGACGGCCGGTACGTCACGGGCGCGGAGCTCGCGGTGGACGGCGGGTTCGCGGCCTGACAGTTCAGGCCTGACAGCTCGCGGCACGTCGCAGTACGGAGACCGGCCCGGTGGTGCGACCACCGGGCCGGTGTCGTGGCGGGCGATCGTCGACGGACGCGTTTACGATCGCCCGGTCCGAGCGGTGCTCCCGACCGCACCCGGCCACGCCGGCGACGCGCTCCCGACCGAGAGGTGTGCCATGACCGCAGCGGAAGACCCGATCGACCTGCTCGCCCGGGCCCTCGCGCAGACCGCCGGGCTGATCGACGGTGTCGGCGTCGAGCTGGCTGGGCACCCGACGGCCTGCCGCTCCTGGGACGTCGGCGACCTGGTCAGCCATCTGCTGTTCGACCTGCGGCAGTTCACCGTCCGGGCCGGGGGCGGGCAGCCGGACTGGTCGCAGCCCTTCGAGCGGGTGGAGGAGGACTGGCTGCACGCCTTCGAGGCCGGCGCCGAGGAACTGGTCGACGCCTGGCGGGCGGCGGGCGACCTCACCGGCACGCTGGAGGTCCCCGGCGTCGGCGCCCTGCCGGCCCGCTTCCCGGTGGACCAGCAGATCGCCGAATTCGCCGTCCACGACTGGGACTTGGCCCATGCCACCGACCAGTCCACCGAGGGGCTGGACCATGAGGTGGCTCTCGCCGCCCTGGCCTGGGCCCGCGGCGCCCTCACGCCCGGGTACCGCGGCGCCGAGGAGGAGCAGCACGCCTTCGGTCCCGAGGTCGCCGTTCCGGAGGACGCCCCGCCGTACGACCGGCTCGCCGGCTTCTTCGGCCGCGACCCGGAGGCCGTGCGGTCCTGAGTCCCACGGAGCCGGCGGGCTCCGCAGGCTCCACATCACCCGCCTAGCGGACCGCATCCAGGCAGGTCGGAGGCCCGGTCGGCGCGGCCGGACCGGGGTTGACGACGGTGTGCCCTTCCACCACCCTTCCACTAATCGAATAGTGAAAGGGTACTTTGCCGATGCGTCTGTTCCGTCCGCCGCGTCGACCTGCCGTCCTGGCCTGGGGCCTGGCCGCGGGGTTCGCCGCGCTCTACACCTGCGTCGCCGTCAACCGCTACCGGCGCGGCCTGAGCAAGGCCTACGACCTGGGCATCTTCGAGCAGGCCATTCGCGCGTACGCGCACGGGCAGGCGCCGATCGTGCCGCTCAAGGGGCCCGGTTACCACCTGCTCGGGGACCACTTCCACCCGCTGATCGCCGTGCTCGCTCCGGTCTACCGGTTGTTCCCGGGGGCCGTCACCCTGCTGGTCGCCCAGGCGCTGCTGATGGCGCTGGCGGTCGTGCCGCTCACCCGGTGGGCGTACGAGGCGGGCGGGCCGCGGGTCGCCCTGGTGATCGGATGCGTGACCGGGGCGTCCTGGGGGATCGTCCGGGCCGTCAGTGACGACTTCCACGAAATCGCCTTTGCCGTACCGCTGTTGGCCTTCGCAGCCGCCGCGCTCGGCCGGCGCCGCCACCTGGCCGCGGCGCTGTGGTCGCTGCCGCTGCTGCTGGTCAAGGAGGACCTGGGCCTGACCGTGGCCGCCTTCGGCCTGCTGATCGCCTGGCAGGCCCGCCGGGGCCGGCGCGGCCCGCTGCCGGGGCTCGTGCTCGCGGGCGTCGGGCTCGCGGCCACCGTGCTCACCGTGACGGTGGTGCTGCCCTCGTTCAACCCGCACGGCGGGTTCGACTACTGGCAGCAGCTGGACGGCGGCGGGCGGCCCTCGCCCTGGTCGCTGGCGGCCCGGATCGGCTGGCCCCCGATCAAGTGGCTGCTGTTCTTCCTGCTCGCCGCCACCGCGGGCTTCCTCGGGCTGCGCTCGCCGCTGGTCCTGCTCTGCGTGCCCACCCTGGGGTGGCGGCTGCTCTCGGCCAACCCGCACTACTGGGGTGTCAGTTACCACTACAGCGCGGTGCTGATGCCGCTGGTGATCGCCGCGCTGGTGGACGCCCTGACCCGCACCGACCCGCGCCGGGCGCGGCACGCGCTCGCCGTCAGCGCCCTGGTGGCGGCCGTGACGGTGCCGGTCTATCCGCTGCACGAGGTGGTGATGCCCGAGGCGTGGCGCACCTCGCCCCGGCTCGCGTACACCCGGGCGCTGCTCGGCTCGATACCCGACGGCGCGACCGTCGCCGCCTCCAACCGCCTCGCCGCGCAGCTGACCGGCCGGGCCACCGTCACCCTGGTCTGCCAGGCGCCGACCGGGCCGGGGCCCGAGTGGGTGGTCGTGGACCGGACGGACCCGAGCGTGCAGGCCCCGTGTGCGACCGCCGACACCGCCCGGATGCTGGTCGAGTACGAGCAGCGCGGTTACCGGCGGGTCGTCGACCAGGACTCCCTCCTGTTGCTGCGACGGCCCTGATCGTCCGCATCGCCGGGCCCCCGGTCCGGCTTGACCCGGGTGCCGCAGTGGGTCACTATTCCACTATTGGACTAGTGAAAGGTCGAATCGCGTGTGATCGAGTACCGCATCGAGCGGCGCAGCGGCGTCTCCACCTACCAGCAGATCGTTCAGCAGACCAAGCAGGCCTTGCGGCTCGGGCTGCTCCAGCCCGGGGACAAGCTGCCGACCGCGCGGGAGGTCGTCGAGCTGACCGCGATCAACCCCAACACCGTGCTGAAGGCCTACCGCGAACTGGAACGCGAGGGCCTGGTCGAGCCCCGGCCGGGGCTCGGCACCTTCGTCCGGCGCTCGCTCGCCCGGCCGGAGGCGGCCGCCGACGGGCCGCTGCGTGCGGACCTGGTCGGCTGGGTGGACCGGGCCCGCGAGGTCGGACTGGAGCGTGAGGACATCGCCGCGCTGATGGCCTCCGTTCTGGAGCAGCGATTCGACACCGGGGTCTCCCCGGAAACACCGAGTTAGAGGACAGTGGGGGGACCGGGTGGACGACCCGATGAACACAGCACCGGCAGCGGCAGCGGCGGCGCCGGAGGCCCCGGCGGCGCTCGCGGCCGACGCCCTGGGCAAGCGCTACCGGGGCGAGTGGGCGCTGCGTGACTGCACGTTCGCCGTCCCGGCCGGGCGGATCTGCGGGGTGGCCGGCCCCAACGGTGCGGGCAAGAGCACCCTGCTCGGCATCGCCGCCCGTCTGCTCACCCCCACTGAGGGCGAGCTGCGGGTGTTCGGTCAGCCCGCCACCACCGAGGACCTGCGCGCCCGGGTCGCGTACGTGGCCCAGGACAAGCCGCTCTACCCCGGCTTCACGGTGGCCGAGACCCTGCGGCTCGGCCGGGAGCTGAACCCGTCCTGGGACCAGGACCTCGCTCAACGGGTCATAGATCAGGGCGAGTTGAGGATGAGGGTGAAGATCGGTTCGCTCTCCGGCGGCCAGCGCACCCGGGTCGCCCTGGCGCTCGCCCTCGGCAAGCGCCCCGACCTGCTGCTGCTCGACGAGCCGATGTCCGACCTCGACCCGCTGGCCCGGCACCAGCTGATGGGCACCCTGATGGCCGAGGCCGCCGAGCGCGGCACCACCATCGTGGTCTCCTCGCACATCATCCCCGAGCTGGACGGCGTCATCGACTACCTGCTGCTGGTGCAGTCCGGGCGGATCCGGCTCTGCGGCGACGTGGAGGACCTGCTGGACGGACACCAGCTGCTCACCGGCCCGGCCGGCAGCGCGCTCCCCGAGGGCGTCCTGGTCGAACAGCGCTCCACCGGCCGCCGGATCGACGCGCTGGTCCGCACCGGCGATCCGGTGGACGGCCCGTGGGAGAGCGGCCGGCCGAGCCTGGAGGAGCTGCTGCTCGGCTACCTCCGGACCCCGGCCGGCACCGCCCGGGCCGCCACCGGACCGGGCACGCAGGCCCAGACGACCGAGAACGGGATCGCCGCATGAGCACCAACGTCCTGGCCGACCGCGCCACCACCGCGGCGCCACCGCGCGAGCCGCGGACCGCGCCCCGCCCGAGCGGCCTGATCTGGCTGAGCTGGCGCCAGAGCCGCACCGCGCTCTGGGCGATCGCCGCCCTGGTCGTCACCGCGTCGGCCACCCTGCTGTGGCTGCACTTCTCCCTCCAGCCGCTGATGGCGGATCTGCGCCGGGCCGAGTGCTCCGAGATCGTCAGCTGGTCCAACGCCGGCTGCCAGGGCATGGTCGCGCCCATCACCCGCCGCACCTACCTGTACACGATGTGGCTCCAGCCGGCCCTGGCCGCCGTCCCCCTGCTGATCGGCATGTTCCTCGGCGCCCCGATGCTCGCCCAGGAGTACGAGCGCGGAACCGTCCGCCTCGCCTGGACCCAGTCCGTCAGCCCGCTGCGCTGGCTCACCGCGCGGATCGCCCTGCCCGCACTGGCGGTGCTGACCGCCGGTGCGGTGCTCGCCGTCCTGGCGACCTGGGTGTGGCGCGCGGACATCGGCGGCCGCCCGTTCACCTTCGATCCGCCGTTCCAGGGCCTCACCTACCCCGTCCTCGGGGTGGTGCCGATCGCCTGGTCGCTGTTCGCGCTGGTGCTGGGCCTGCTGGTCGGGCAGCTGCTGCGCCGCACGGTGGCCTCGGTCCTGGCCACCGGCGTGCTGCTGGCGGTCGTCCACGGCCTGCTCCGGTGGAACCGCGCCTCCTTCTACCCGTCGGTCAGGGAGCTGGCCCCGCGAGGTGTTTATTTCGGGCAGCCCAACAACGCGTGGCTGATCGACCGCGGGGTCGTGCTCCAGGACGGCCGGTGGGCCTCGAACGAGTTCTGCTGGGACGGCGATCGGACGAAGGGCTGCGAGGATGCCACGAGCAACTGGATCGAGTACCACCCCGTCGGGCACTTCGTGCCGATCCAGCTCGTCGAGACCGGGATCCTGGTGACGCTCACCGTCGTGGCGCTGACGGTGCTCTTCCTCCGGGTTCGGCGGGACGGCAACTCGCTGCGGGCGACCCGGCGGGCCTGACGTCCGAGGTCGCGGCCCCGGCCGGGCGTCAGTCGCGGCTCCAGCGGAGTTCGACCTCCGGGAAGCGCGGTGACGGGCCGTCGAGGAGGGGCGCGGGGCGGCCGCGGAGGAAGTGGTCGGCGAACGCCCGGGTGTAGGCGCGGGTGAGCGCGGTCGCCCGGGCGGGGGCGATGGTGCCGAGCAGGGCGGCGTAGGTGTCGGCGGGGAGGTGGCCCGGCAGGTTGCCGGGGAGGGCGGCGTGCGGCAGGTCGGTGAAGCTGAGGTGGCCGGCGCCGAAGGTGTGCAACTGCCTCCCCCAGGCGTGCTGGTGGCTGCGCCAGCGCTGCCAGGTCTCGTGGTCGGCGAGGGAGGTGAGCAGGAGGAAGGGCCGGTCCAGGCCGAGGTCAGGAACGGGCGAGCCGAACAGGCCGCCGTCGAGGTTGAGGCCGATCCGGAACCGCTCGTCCTGACGCATCGCCTCGGCGGCAGCCGAGCCGCCCATCGAGTGGCCGAGCGCGCCGATCCGGCCCCCGTCGACGCGGAAACGGTCCTGGCGCTCGGTCAGTTCGGTGGTGACGAAGCGGAGGTCGGCGACCCGGGCGGCGATCTCGCGGCGCTCGGAGGCCTCCCAGTCGGCCGGCTCGTCCTCCAGCACGGTGCGCACCAGCCGGCCGTCCGGGAACTCGACGGCGAGGGCGTCGTAGGTGTGGTCGACCGACGCGACGAGGTAGCCGTGGGCGGCCAACTCCTCGGCCAGCGCGGTGCAGTTGCTGCGCAAGCCGGTGCGGCCGTGGCCGAGCAGCAGCAGGGGGAGCGGGCCGGGGAGCGCGGGCGCGTCGGTACGGGCGGTGGGGCGGACGGCCGCGATGGTGCCCGGATCCAGCGGCAGGCGCTGATCGATGGCGGCGGCGACCCGGGGCGTGGTGTAGGGCGCGCGGGGGCGGCCGGCGGTGGCGCGTGCCGGGTACCAGAGCTGCACCATCAGCTCACGCGGGCCGGCGGCGGGCACGAACGGGTCCGGGCGATCGTGGTCGACCAGGTGCAGGGTGGTCGTGCCGACCGGGCGACCGGTGGTGGGGGCGGGCAGGTCGATGGTGCGCGGCCGGGCGGTCTGAGCGGTATTGGTCTGAGAGGCCTGGGCGGGCCCGGTGGGCAGCAGGGCTGCGGCGCCGCCCAGGCCCGCGAGTGCCAGCAGTGAACGGCGCCTGATCATTCAGCATCCCTCGGTGGTGGGGTGGTTGAGGTGCGGTCAGCCTAAGTGGTCCGGACCGGCCGGGCCAGGGGTGGCGGAGCGGTGGGGGCGGTCAGCGCAGGACGGCGAGGACGGCGCCCCATTGCGAGGTGGTCTGCCCGGTGGCGGCGCAGTGGTCCGGATCCGTCGCGATCCGGTGGGCGGTGGTGAGGCGGTAGGAGGAGAGCCGCAGGGCGGGCAGGCTGGTCCAACTGGTGCCGAACTCGGGGGTGCTGCCGCTGTTGCTGCCGACCGTGCCCACCAGGAGGTCGCCCGGCGCGCAGGCGGCGGCGTTGGCCGCGGTGGAGAAGGTCGTCCCGCCGGCGTCACCGGAGGCGCGGCCGACCGACCGGACGGCGGAGACGCCGCGGAACTCGTCGACGGCGACGTGGTACTTGCTCGCCCGCGGGTGGGCGACGCGGATCGAGTCCTCCGCGGTCAGCGCGGACGCCCCGAAGGCCGCGAGGATCAGCACCCGGTGCCGGAGCGAGTCGGTGACGTCCCCGACGATCCGGAAGCGGTCGCCCCGGCTGTCGGTGACCGTGACCGCGCCGGGACAGGTGCTGGTCAGCATCATCGTGACTACCAGGGCGTCACCCGGGGTGACGGGGGAGAGCACCGGAAGGACGATCTCGGTACTGGAGACGGCCTGCTGGTCGAAGGCGATCCGAGAGGCCCAGGACGGTGCGCCGTCGTCGGCGGCCGTGCGTGCCGCCGCCGGCCGCGGGCCCGGCGCGGGGCGGGCGGCCGCTTCGGCGGGCGCGGACTCGGTGTCCCCGGACGGGCAGCCGTGCGCGGACGGCGGCGGGGCGTCCGGTGCGCGGAAGCCGACCACGGCGAGCGTGCTGCCGACGCCGAGCGCCACGCCGAGGAGCAGGCAGAACGCGTGGGTCCAGATCCGGCGGCGGCTCCGGCCCGGTGCGGCCGGGGGCTCGGCGGCGGAGGCGGCCGTGCGGTCGGCCCTGGCGTCGGCCGGGGTGTCGGCCGTGGTGTTCGCGGCGACCGGCAGCTCCGAGGGCTCGACCGGTGGGGTCGGCGAGGCCGGTGGGGCCGCCCCCTCGTCGGCGGCGGCGGTCCACCGGCGGTGCCACTCGGCCTCGTCGCCGCCGCAGGCCCGGACGTAGGCCCTGGTCGTGGTCCAGGACGGGAGGCGCGAGCCGGAGGCCGCCTCGTGGAGCGTGGTGTGGGAGATGGAGCCGGCGGTCTTCGCCATCGTGCGGAACGAGGGCTGGCCCGCCCCCAGGCGCAGCCGGCGCAGGTCGGCGGCGAGGGCCTCCGCCGCGCTCGGGGCCTGTTCGCTCTCCGCGGGTTGTGACTCCTGTTCCGCCATGGCGTCCCCCTGTTGTCAGATGTCAGATCCAACGGCGACCGGTGTGTGCTTGTCGCGTACGGATCATAGTGACGCGTGGCTGCGGCGTTACGTGATCGACGGACTCCGGTTGGCAGGACGGGGTGTTCGGGGCGGGCGTCGGCCGGTGTCAGGTGTTGTCAGTTTCCGTCAGGCGGTACCGAACACCGTGGGAAGTCGGGTCAGCTGTCCCAGTCGCCGCGGCCAACGGGGCGGCGCAACGGTCCGACCGAACAGGGGAATCGACATGGCCAAGGGCATCCTCAAGAAGATCGGCCGCCGTGGCGCGACCGCGGCGGCCGTGGTGGCGCTGGCCGCCGGCGCGGTGGGCGTCTCGGAGGGCAGCGCGTTCGCCGACGGCTGGTACGCGCTCCGCTACCACGCGAGCGGCCACGGTGTGGGCGTCTACGCGCAGCAGTACTCCTGGACGGCCAAGGTCGCCGGCGACCTGGGGTCGTACACGTGGTCGTCCGACGAGATCTACATCGAGTGCTGGATCAGGGGCGAGGACATCAACAGCCAGGGCAACGTCTGGTACCAGGTGGGCGGGACGAACGGCAACTTCTTCGGACCGGCCTACGTCTACGGCGCGTACGCCGACGGCAACTGGTACTTCCACAACGGCCTGCGGGCGTGCTGACGACCGGCTGAACCCGTCCGCCCCGCCCGCGCCCCGGGCGGGGCGGCGTGCCGTCAGCCGGACACCTGCCGGGCCGCCGCCTGTTTGATGGCCTCGCGGATGCGCGGGTAGCTGCCGCAGCGGCAGATGTTCTGGATCTGGTCGATGTCCGCGTCGGTCGGGTTCGGGGTGCGGCGCAGCAGGGCGACGGCGGTCATGATCTGGCCCGGCTGGCAGAAGCCGCACTGGGCGACGTCGCAGCCGAGCCAGGCCTCCTGGACGGGGTGCAGGGTGTCGCCGTCGGCCAGGCCCTCGATGGTGGTGACGTGGTGGCCCTCGCAGTCCTTGACGGAGCGGGTGCAGGGCTGGAACTCCTCGCCGTCCAGGTGACTGGTGCAGGCGCGACAGACGCCCACCCCGCAGCCGTACTTGGGGCCGGTGACGCCGAGCTTGTCGCGCAGCACCCAGAGCAGCGGCATGTCGTCCGGGGCCTCGACGGTGACGGGGTGCCCGTTGAGGACGAAGGTGTGGGTGGGCATGGGGTGGTGGAGTTCCTTGGCTGGGGGAGTCAGAAGTTGATCGGGAAGGAGCGCGGGCTGGTGCCGGTCGCGCGCGCGTAGGCGTTGGCGACCGCGGCGGACGCCGCCGGGACGCCCAGCTCGCCGGCGCCGCCGGGCGCTCCACTCGGCGGCATGAGGTGGATCTCGACGGCCGGCGGGGTGTGCCGCTGCCGGGCGTACCGGAAGTCGGCGTAACTGCCCTCGCGCACGGCCCCGTTGTCGATGTGGTTGCCGGCTTGCAGGATGACCGAGATGCCGTCGATCAGGGCTCCGGTCAGCTGGGCTTCCAGGCCCCGGGGGTTGATGACCCGGCCGACGTCGGCGGCGATCACGGCCTTGGTGACCCGGGGGTCGGCCGGGTCGGTGGCGTCGAGCTCGACGAGGTAGGCGGCGCACCCGCTGTTCTCGTCGTGGTAGCCGATGCCCTGGGCGTGGCCGGGGGGCATCGGGCGGCCCCAGCCGCCGGCCTTGGCGACGGTGTCGAGGACGGCCCGGCCGACGGCGCTGCGCAGCCGGGCGCGGCGGAACGCGACGGCGTCCTGGCCCATCCGGCGGGCGAGTTCGTCCATCATGATCTCGTCGGCGACCCGGACGGTGCCGGAGTAGACCGACCGCCAGCTGCCGGTGGGAACGTCCAGCGGCACTTCGGCGAGCAGCTGGGTGGGGATGCCGACGTTGTACGGGTTCTTCTCGCTGAGCAGGAAGAAGGCCTGGGCGAGGCTGAGCCCGGCGAGCGAGAGGTTGAAGCCGGCGGCGGTGAGCATCTCGCCGAGGCCGTGCCGGAAGTCGGTCTTGACGGTGGCGGCGCGGTGCTCGTAGCTGAGCACCTGGCCGAGCGCGTAGGTGGCCCGGATCCGGTGGTGGCTGGCCGGGCGCATCCGGCCGTGGCGCATGTCGTCGTTGCGCGTCCACATGAGTTTGACCGGTCGGCCCGCGGCCTTGGAGATCTGGGCGGCCTCCAGGGCGGCGTCGAAGAACAGCCGCCGGCCGAACGAGCCGCCGCCGCGCACCACGTGGACGGTCACGGCGTCCTGCGGGAGGCCGAGTTCGGCGGCGATGGCCTGCTGGGCGACGATCGGCGTCTGCGCGGCGAACCACAGCTCGGCCCGGTTCGGCCGCACGTCGGCGATGGCGGTCAGCACCTCCATCGGCGCGTGGTTGACGAAGGCGAAGTCGAATTCGCCGTCCAGGTACTGGGTGAGCAGCGGGGGGATGAGGAACGGCGCGTGGGCGGCGCGCAGTTGGGCGCGAATGTCGGGGGTGGAGAGGTTGGCGACCGGGCCCGGGTTCCAGGAGGTGCGCAGCGCGTCGCGGGCCTTGAGCGCCTGGTCGAAGGTCTCGGCGAGGACGGCGACGCCGCTGGGGATCCGGACCACGCCGAGCACGCCGGGCATGGTGCGGGCGGCCGAGGCGTCCAGGGTCCTGAGCGTGCCGTTGATGGTGGTCGGGCGGGCGACGACGGTGGGGACGGCGCCCGGGATCGCGAGGTCCCCGGCGTACTTGGCGCGGCCGGTGACGATGTCGCGGGCGTCGATCCGGCCGGTGGGCCGGCCGACCAGGCGCAACCGGTCGGCGGTCTTGGGGGAGCTGGACACGGCGGGGAGGGCGACGGCGGCGGCCTCGGCGGCGAGGTCGCCGTAGCCGGCGCGGCGGCCGTCGGGGGCGAGGACGGCGGAGTCGGCGGTGCGCAGGGTGTCTGCCGGAACGTTCCAGCGCCGCGCTGCGGCGGTCACCAGCCGGGCGCGGGCGGCGGCGGCCGCGGCGCGCACCGGGTCGTACAGCGAGCGCACCGAGTTGGAGGCGCCGGTCAGCTGGTTGAAGAGCAGTTCGGGGCGGCCGTCGGAGAGCGGCACGTCCACGTCGCCGATCCGGGCGTCGAGTTCCTCGGCGACGAGCATCGCGATGGCCGTGGTGAGACCCTGGCCGACCTCCAGCCGGGGCAGGTGCAGCAGGGCGCGCCCGGCGGCGGTGAGTTCCAGGACGAGCAGGTGCGAGGTCGGCAGGCCGGCGACGATCAGCGCGTCGCCGAGGTCGAGGATGTCCGGGATGCCGGGCAGGCCGATCAACTGCGAGGGGGCGGCGGCGTCCTGGGCGGCCGCGGCGGCGCGGACGGCGGCCCGCGCGGTGGCGGGCGCGGCGGCGTCGAGGCCGAGCCGGGCGCCGACGGTGAGGGTCGGGGCGGCCAGCAGGTAGGTGAGGAAACGGCGGCGGCGGGTGCCGGCGCCGTCCCGTGCGTCGCCCGGGTGGCCGGTGTCGCCCGGGTGGCCGGTGTCGTCCGAGCGGGCGATGGAGGTGCTGATGGGAAGAGCCCTTCGAGCCGATGGCGGCGGCGGATCGGGCGGGCACGGCGGCGCCGGGCCCGGTGCCGGATCGCGAATGCCGTTGAGCATAGGAGGGCGTTACTGACCGGTCAATACGGCAAAACTTGGCCCTTCGGCGGGGTCGGTGACGCCCGAAGGCCGCTGGGCGAGGCGGATTCGGAGCGGGTACGGAGGGCGCGGCGGCGGTACGGCCGGGGCCGGTTCCGGGCCCGCGGGAGGAGCGATTCGCCGCCGTCGTACGGGGGTTCAGCGCTCGCCCGCCGGTGCGGTGGGGCCCGGAAGTGGACCAAGGAGTTCCGCGATCACTGGACCTTACCGCCGGTCCGCCTCCTGCCTAGGCTGGGCCGCGAACCGTTGCGAACACCCGGCCCGCGCGCCGCCCCCAGCCAGGAGACCCGTGTCGACCAGCAGCGCCCCGGCGCCCGCCCTCATCCCGCCCCCGGGGCCCCAACGGACCCTCGCCGCAGCCCAGTTGGCCAGCTCCGTCGGCGACGGCGCCTACTACACCTGCTCCGCGCTCTACTTCACCCACGTCGTCGGCATGTCGGCGACCGCCCTCGGTGCCGGCCTCGCCGTGGCCTGGGCGCTCGGCGCGCTGGCGGGCGTCCCGCTCGGCGCCCTCGCCGACCGCCGCGGCCCGCGCCGGACGGCCGTGGCGCTCGCCCTGGCCACGGCGGTGGTGGTCGCCGCCTTCCTGGTGGTCCGCTCCTACGGGCCGTTCCTGGTCGCGGTCTGCCTCTACGCCACGACGCAGTCCGGGCTCACCGCCGCCCGGCAGGCGCTGGTCGCCACCCTGGTGCCGCCCGCCCAGCGCACCGGGCTGCTCGCCCACCTCCAGTCGACCCTCAACGGGGGGCTGGCCGTCGGCGCCGCCATCGGCGGCATCGCGCTCACCGTCGGCACCCGGGCCGCGTTCCTCGGCGCCTTCGTGGTGACGGCGCTCGGCTTCCTGGCCGGTGCGCTGATCCTGCTGCGGCTGCCCGAAGCCCCGCCCGCCCCGGCCCGGTCGGGCGCCGGGCCCCGGCTGGCCGTCCTGCGCGACCGCCGGTACGCCGCCGTCGCGCTGGTCAACACCGTGCTGCTGCTGCGGATGCCGCTGCTCAGCCTGGTCATCCCGCTCTGGATCGCCGACCGGGCGCCCGGGATCGGCTGGCTCGGTTCGGCCCTGTTCGTCCTCAACACCCTGGCCGTGCTGGCCTTCCAGGTCCGGGCGGCGCGCGGCGTCACCGGCCTGGGCCCGGCCGCACGGGCCGTCCGCTCGGCCGGGCTGGTGCTGCTCGCCTCCTGCGCGGTGTTCGGCCTGTCGGCCCTGGACGTCCCGGTGTGGGCGGTCGCTGCGCTGCTGGTGGCGGCCTCCGTCCTCCAGGTGATCGGCGAGATGCGGCAGTCGGCGGGCTCCTGGCAGATCAGCTTCGACCTCGCCCCGCCCGAGCGGATCGGCCAGTACCAGGGCTTCTTCGGCACCGGCGTGGCCGTCGCCCGCACCCTCGGGCCGCTGCTGCTGACCACCCTGCTGCTGGACGGCGGGCTCGCGGGCTGGCTCGTCCTGGGCGGCCTCTTCCTGGCGGCCGGGTACGCGATGGGGCCGGTCGTCCGCTGGGCCGAGCGGGACCGCGACCGGGGCCGCCCGGCGCCGGTCACCTCCGCTGTCGCAGTCCCGTAGCGGCCCCCCCGCACCGGCCTTCTCCGCCGGCCCGGTGCCCTTCGCACCGGCTTTCCCGTCGACCCGGCGCCCTCCCCGCCGGCCCGGCGGCCTCCTCGACGCCCCTGCGCGCCGCCCCGAACCGGCTGCTCAGCCCCGGTCGGGGCCCGCGCCGGCCGCCGCCGCCGCGAGCCCGCCCGAGAATGCTCCGACGGCTGACCGGAAACCGGTGGCCCGGGCCGCCGCCCGCTGGCATGCTGGCCGCGTGGACCGACCCCAGATCTGGCTCGACTTCGCCCCCGAGCTGCACCTCTTCGTCTCCGGGCCCCGGCGGGCCGGCCGCTCGGCGCTGCGCACCGACGGCACCTCGACGCTCGGCCATGTCGTCGAGTCCCTGGGCGTCCCGCTCACCGAGGTCGGCACCCTGCTGGTGGACGGCCGGCCGGTGCCCGGGTCGCACGTGCCGGTCGACGAGGAACACGTCACCGTCCGGGCCGTGGACCGGCCGCAGCCCTCGCCCGCCCCGCCGCGCTTCCTGCTGGACGTCCACCTCGGCACCCTCACCCGCCGACTGCGCCTGCTCGGCGTCGACGCCGCCTACGAGAACCCGGACATCGGCGACGCCGCGCTCGCCGCCCGCTCCGCCGCCGAGCAGCGCGTCCTGCTCTCGCGCGACCGGGGCCTGCTGCGCCGCCGCGAACTGTGGGCCGGCGCCTACGTCTACAGCCACCGCCCCAACGAGCAGCTGCGCGACGTGCTCTCCCGCTTCGCGCCCCCGCTCGATCCGTGGAGCCGCTGCACCACCTGCAACGGCACGCTGCGCGAGGCCGACAAGACCTCGGTGCGCGAGCAGCTGCGGGACGGCACCGAGCGCTCCTACGACGTCTTCGCCCAGTGCGTCGACTGCGGCCAGGCCTACTGGCGCGGCGCCCACCACGCCCGGCTGGACGCGATCGTCACCGACGCCCTCCGCGAGTTCGGCACGCCCGCCGGCGGCTGAGACCGGCGCGGGGCCACCGTCGGACCGGCGCGGGGCCGGCGCGTCGAACTACGGGACATCTCAGGGTGGCGGCCGGGCGCCGGGGCGTGTTCTCATCGGCGGTGGGGGGCGAGACCAAGGTACTCCGTGACGTGAGAGAGGCCGGGTCGGATGACCAGTCAGCCAGTGCAGCAACCGTTCCAGACAGCGGACGTCGGTCACGTCCAGGTGGTGACCGCACCGGACGGGGCCGCGGTGTTCCCGCTGCTGGTCCTGGACGGACAGGGGAGCCTCGCGGTGTTCGAGCTCGCCCCCGGGCAGGTGTCGCACGCGGTGTCGCACGCCACCGTGCAGGAGCTGTGGCAGGTCGTCGAGGGCGCCGGGGAGCTGTGGCGCCGCCAGGGCGGGCGGGAGGAGACCGTCCGGCTCGTGCCCGGGACGGCGGCCTCGATCCCGCTCGGTACGGCGTTCCAGTTCCGGGCCGACGAGGACGCCGACCGGCCGCTGCGGATCGCCGCCGTCACCATGCCGCCCTGGCCCGGCACCGACACCGAGGCCAGGCCCGAGGACGGCCCCTGGAAGGCGACCTCCCGGTGAGCCGGGCAGGGGGGATCCCGCGCCGCCCGCTGGCGGCGCTGGTCGCGGCCGCGGCCGTGCTCGGACTCGCCGTGGCGCCCGCCGCGGCCGCCCCGGCCGCCGAGCCGCACCTCCAGTCGCGCTACGTGACGATGCCCGACGGCGTCCGCCTCGCCGTCGACGTCTGGCTGCCCGAGGGCACCAGGGACGGTGCGAACCTGCCCACCGTCCTGGTCACCCAGCGCTACTGGCGGGCCCGGGTCTACCCCGGCGCACCCGGCAACGGCGGCCGCAGCAGCGACGCCGACGGCTGGAACGCCCATGGCTACGCCTACGTGGTCGCCGACCTGCGCGGCACCGGCGCCTCCTTCGGCACCCTGAGCTCCGAACTCGGCGCCGACACCGTCGCCGACAGCGGCCCGCTCAGTGACTGGATCGCCGCCCAGCCCTGGTCCAACGGCCGGGTCGGCACCACCGGCGTCTCCTACGGCGGCGACACCGCGATGCTCGCCACCGCCCTCGGCAACCACCACATCACCGCCGCAGCCCCGATCTCCTACGACTTCGACCCGTACGAGGACCTGGTACGCCCCGGCGGCCTGCTCATCGAGCCCCGGATCGCCCCGTACGCGCTGCTGCTGCGCATCCTCGACCAGGCCGGCGGCACCACCTGCGACACCGACGAGCAGACCCGGCAGGTCTGCGCGGCCACCGGCCTGACCGGGGCCGTGCCCCGGCCGGTCGACGGCCCGGACGGACCGGCCCTGCTCGCCGCCGCGCGCGCCGAGCACACGGGCAACGCCAACCTGGTCGACATGGCCGAGGCCGGCGTGTACCGCGACTACCAGGACGGCCCGAAGAGCTGGACGGTCGGCAGCGTCGGCGAGAAGGCCGACGCCGTCGAGGCCGGCGGCGTCCCCGTGCTCACCGACGCCGGCTGGCTCGACGCGGGCACCGCCAACGGCGTGCTCTCCCAGTTCACCGGCCTCTCCAACACCCAGGACGCCTGGATCGGCCCGTGGAGCCACGGCCAGGGCTACCTCGCCGACCCCTTCCAGCCCGCCCGCCACCTCACCGACCAGGAACGCGCCCAGATCGCCCAGCGGACGTTCGACTTCTTCGACCGCTACGTACGGGCCGACGGCCGCCCCGACGGCACCCGGCACCTGCACTACTACACCTTCAACGAGGGCGTCTGGCGCACCACCACCCGCTGGCCGCTGCCCGGCACCCGCCCGCAGCGGCTCTACCTCGGCGAGGACACCACGCTCAGCCGCCGACGGCCCGATCCGGACGACCGCCCCGGCGCCGACCTGCTGCGCCTCGACCCCACCGCCGGCACCGGCCCGCTGGACCGCTGGAACACCAACCTCACCGGCAACCAGGTCAGTTACCCCGACCGGGCCGCCGTGGACGCCAAGCTCCTCAGCTACACCACCCCGCCGCTGACCGACGACACCCGGGTGACCGGCAACGGCCGCGTCACGCTCGACGTCACCGGCCTCGACGGCACCGCCCAGGGCGCCCTGCACGTCTACCTGGAGGACGTCGCCCCCGACGGCCGGGTCACCTACCTGACCGAGGGCCAACTCGCCCTCGCCGACCGGGCCGTGTCCGACCGGGACGACAACCCCGACTGGCGCCGGCTGCGCACGCCCCGCAGCTACGCGGCCACCGACGCGGCGCCCTTCCCGCAGGGCCGGGCCCGTCGGGTCACCATCGACCTGCAACCCGTCGCGGTGCTCTTCCGGGCCGGCGAGCGGATCCGGCTCACGGTCGCCGCCGCCAACCCGGACTCCTTCCAACTGCTCCCGGCCGACGGCCGGGCGAGCTACCGGATCGGGCACGGCGGAGCCGACCCGTCCTTCCTGGAGCTGCCGGTGGTGCGCGGCACCCCGTAGCGCCGCCGAACGTGCCCGGGGCCGGGGGGGGGGGGGGGCCCCCCCAGGCCCGGGGGCTTCACTCCCTCACCCCCGCAAAGAAAGAGGAAGATGGACGGGGCCACCCCAGACAGGGGGGCGTCAGGCCTCC
>NZ_JBWKER010000001.1:137095-240066 GCF_056435345.1 Kitasatospora sp. NPDC043950 | reverse complement strand
ACGACGGGGTGGGGCGGGGGGAACCCGCCCCTTCCTCCTGTGGGTGGCGGGTGGGGCGGGCCCCCCTGGAACCCCACAGACTGTCCCGGGCCCGGGGAGGCGGCGTCGCCCCCCCGGCCCCGGGCTGCTCAGTCCCTGACCCCGGACAGCGCGAGCGGCAGGTGCCGGGGCCCGCGCAGGACGGGGCTGCGCCGGTACTCGGGCGGGTCCTGGAGCAGCCGGGGGCCGTCCAGGCGGTGGATGAGCGCGGTGAGCGCGAGCTGCGCCTCGACCCTGGCGAGCGGTGCGCCGAAGCAGCTGTGCACGCCGCTGCCGAAGCCGAGGTGCTGGTTGTCCTGGCGGTTCGGGTCGAAGCGGTCGGGCTCCTGGAACCGCAGAGGGTCCCGGTTGGCGGCGGCGAGCACCAGGATCAGCGGCGCGCCCTTGAGGACGGTGACCCCGGCGACGTCGATGTCGGTGAGCGCGGTGCGCTGCGGCAACAGCTGGACCGGGGGTTCGTAGCGCAGCAGTTCCTCCACCGCGCGCGGCATCAACTCCGGCTTGTCGCGCAGCAGTTCCAGGCTTTCCGGCTGGCGCAGCAGGGTGAGCACGCCGTTGGTGATCAGGTTGACGGTCGTCTCGTGCCCGGCGATGAGCAGCAGGACCGCGGTGGCCATCAGCTCCGTCTGGGTGAAGCCGCCCGACGGGCCGGGGTCGTTGACGAAGGCGGAGAGCATGTCGTCGGACGGCTTGCCCCGGCGGCTCTCGGCGAGTTCGCCGAGGTACAGCCCCATCTCCATCCGGGCCTGCGTGGCCGCGCGCTGGCGCTCGGTCGGATCGCTGTCGGGAGTGGGGTCGAAGCCCGCGATCAGCGTCTCGGACCAGGCGTGGAACCGCGGCTCGTCCTCGCGCGGCACGCCGAGCAGCCGGCAGATGACGGTGACCGGCAGCGGGTAGGCGAAGTCCTCGACCAGGTCGATCCGGTCGCGGCCCCGGAGCCCGTCGACCAGTTCCCCGGTGATCCGCGCGATCTCGTCGTGCATGGCGTCGACCCGGTCGGGCGCGTGGGGCGGGCCGAAGGGCCGCATGGCGATGTTGCGCAGCCGTTCGTGCTCGGGGTCGTCCCGGCCGATGAAGGCGACCGGGACGCTGCCCTGCATCTCGTCCGGGACGGTGCGGTTGCGGCGGTCCGAGCTGATCCGCGGGTCGTGCAGCAGCGCGGCGACCTCGTGGTAGGTGCCGACCAGGTAGCTGCCGTCGTCCTGGCGGGCCACGCCGTGGTCGCGGAGCTCGGCGTACAGGGGGTAGGGGTCGGCGCGGTTGGCGTAGTCGGTGATCCGGCGGAACAGGGTGTCGGCGGCGGCCATGCGCGGTGGCTCCTCGGAGGTGGCGGAGGTGGTGGTCCTCGACGGGCGGCGGGGCCCGGTGGGCGTGCGCCCGTCGAGCGGTGGCGGGTGGGCTCAGCCGCCCCAGCGCCGCAGGGTCAGCCGCCGGTCGGGCAGGTGGCCGGTGAGGGCGACGGTCGGGCCGTGCGAGAGCACCTTCGGGTCGGGCACGTCGGAGGGGACCGGGATGCGGGAGGCGGGCGGCTCCACGCCGGCCCAGTCGGGCGGGAACGGCGCGGCGGCCTCGATCAGCCGCTGGTAGTGCTCCAGCCACTTGGCCCGGTTCACGCTGACGGCGGCCGTGATCCGGCCCCGGTACCCGTAGACCGCGACGAGCCGGCGCTCCTCGACCGAGCCCTGGGCGAGGACCACGTGGTCGGAGAAGGTGGGCACGCCGACGGACTTGATGTTGAGCCCGAACTGGCTGGACCAGAAGGAGGGGACGCTCAGGTGCGGCCGCCGTTGCGGCCCCGGGCTGACCATGTTGTGCGCCGCCACCTCGGCCTGCGCGACCGCGTTGCCCCAGTGTTCGAGGGAGAGCAGCTGGTACTCGAAGAGGGGGTGCGGGAAGCGGGCGACGTCGCCCGCGACGAAGACGTCGTCGGTGACGATCCCGTACATGTTGAAGGCGCGGCAGCCCGCGTCGCAGGCCACCCCGCGCGGACCGGCGGCGAGCCCCGACTCGGCCAGCCATTCGGTGTTGCGGACGGCGCCCAGGGCGACCACGGCGACGTCCGCCTCGATCCGGGTGCCGTCGGAGAGCTCGGCGCCGGTGAGCCGGCCCGCTCGGCCGGTCAGCGCGGAGACGGTCACCCCGCAGCGCAGGTCGACGCCGTGGGCGAGCTGGACCTTGGCCGCGAGGGCGCCGAAGGCCCCGCCGAGGGCCCCGACCAGCGGGGCGGGGCCGCGCTCGGCGACGGTCACCGCCAGGCCGCGCTCCCGGCAGGCGGAGGCGATCTCGGAGCCGGTGAACCCGGCGCCGATCACCAGCACCCGCTTCGGGCCGGCGTCCAGCCGCTCGGCCAGGCCGGCCGCGTCCTCGGCGGTGCGCAGGGTGAACACCCCGTCGAGTGCGGCCTGCTCGGCCTTCGGCCAGGGCCTGGCCCGGGTGCCGGTGGCGATCAGCAGCCGGTCGTAGGGCAGCTGCTCGCCGTTCGCGAGCAGGACCTGCCTGCCGGCCCCGTCCACACCGGTGGCGCGGACGCCGAGCTTCCACTGCGCGTCCACTTCGCGGCGCCGGGGCAGCGCGGTCTCCTCGGCGCGCACCCGCCCGAGCAGCACCTGTTTGGACAGGGGCGGCCGGTCGTACGGGGGAAGGCGTTCCTCGCCGACCACGGTCAGCTGCCCGGCGAAGCCCTCGTCCCGTAGCGTCTCGGCGGCGCGCAGGCCGGCCAGCGAGGCGCCGACGATGACGATCCGGCCGTTCTTGAGGTCATCGGACATCGGACCGGCCCTCCTCCTCGACCAGGATGGCCTGCACCGGGCAGGCCGCGACGGCCCGTCGGACGCGGTCACGCTGGTCCTCGGCGGCCTGCGGGGTGTAGAGCAGGGCCTCCTCCCCGTGCAGCTCGAACACTCGGGGAGCGAGGAACGCGCATTGCGCGTAGCCCTGGCAGCGGTTGAGGTCGACGACGATCTTCACGGTCTCTCCTCCCGGGCACGTCTGTGTCCGTCCTACCGCCGCCGGAGCGGCCGCGCGCCCGGTACTGCTCCGTGGGAGCGGTCGCGGAGAGTGGCCGCCGGGGAACGCCGGGGGCCAGGAGAGCAGTTCGCCCGGCCGGACACGGCCTAGTTCGGCGACTCCAGCCCGAGGGCCCAGCGGTGGGTGGTGTAGCCGCCCATCCGGGTCGGGTGGCGCTCCACGAGCGTCACGGTCAGGCCGTCGGCCGTGCGGCGCAGCGTGCCGGTGAACCGGCGCAGGTCGTCGCCGGACAGCGGGAGCAACTCGGCGAGCACGGTGGCGTCGAGGTCGCGCCCGACGGCGCGCAGCACCCCCGCGTCCAGCACCAGGACGGTGCCGTCGGCCAGCACCACCGGCGCGGGGGCCTGCGGGTCGGCGAGCAGCGGGCCGTTCTCGATCCCCCCGCCGGGCAGCAGCCGCACCACCCGGCTCCCGGTCGGCCGGCGGCGGTCGGTCTCGACGACGCGCAGGCCGCCGCCGACCACGTAGTGGCCGTAGCTGCGCCAGGAGTCGACCAGGGTGGCGTCCCGGTCGTAGGCCCAGGTGTCGAAGGCGCCGTAGCCCTCCAGGCCGAGCACGAAGCGGCCGCCGCCCAGGGCCGTGCCGCGCTCGCCGCGCAGTTCGGCGACCAGGGCGCCGTCGTCGAGGTCCAGCAGCAGGGCCGGGCCGAGGTGGCCCCAGGCGGTGTACTCGAAGGAGTCGGTGGTGACCAGCGCCCGGCCGCCGGAGAGGTGGGCCGCGTTCGGGCGCCCCGCGCAGGGGCGGCGCCAGCGGACCAGGCCCTCGGCGTCGACGCAGCTGATCTCGCCGTCCCGCCCGTACAGCGCCAGGCCGCCGTGGCGGGCCAGCGGCCCCTGCGGGCGCCCCTGCGGCCGCCCGCCGCTGCGGCGGTGGTGGTCCTGGACGGTGACACGCCAACTCCCCATGATCCGGATGCTAACGGACCCCAGCGGGCCGTGGAGGGCGTTTGCGGAGGGTGCCCGGACGGCCGGGACGGCGGACAATCTCCCCAGGCGCAGAGGAGGAGGCCGCGGTGGAGTTCGAGGTGTTGATCGAGACCCCGCAGGGGTCGCGGAACAAGTACGTGATGGACTTCGCGGCGGGCCGGATCCGCCTCGACCGCACCCTGTTCACCGCCACCCGCTACCCCGCGGACTACGGCTACGTCGAGGGCACCCTCGGCGGCGACGCGGAGCCGCTGGACGCGCTGGTGCTCGGCGGCGAACCGGCCGTGCCGGGGTGCGTGATCACCTGCCGGGCGGTCGGCATGTGGGTGATGCGGGACGAACGCGGGCCGGACCAGAAGGTGCTGTGCGTCCCCGCCCACGACCCGCGCTACGGAGACCTGCGCGACATCGGCGACCTGCGCGAGTTCGACCTGCTGGAGATCACCCACTTCTTCCAGGTCTACAAGGACCTGGAGCGCGGCAAGTCGGTCGAGGGCTCGCACTGGGCGGACCGGGAGGCCGCGTACGCGCAGATCGCCGAGTCCCGGGCGCGCGCGGCGGGGACGCGCTTCGCCCGGCCGGTGTAGTAGCCGTCCCCGCCGTGCCCGGGGCTCAAGAACCGGGCGCGGCACCGGGGCTCAGAACCGGGCGTGGCGCAGGATCTCGCGGACCTGGTCGGCGATGGCGGCCTCGTTCTGCTCGAACTCCGGGGCGGTGAGGCGGTCCTGCTGGGCGGGCAGGCCGGTGAGCACGGGGGTGTGCAGGTGGCCGCCGGGGAGGTCGGGGGCGAGGTCGAGGCGCAGGCGGTTGGAGCGGTAGGCGACCTCGTTGGAGAGGTACCCGCCGCCGCCACCGGCGACGGCGCGGGAGCCGGGGGTGGGGCCGTCCGCGCGGTCGACGGGGTCGACGCCGCCCTCGGGGATCTCGGTGACGGTGGTGTTGAGGCGGACGGGGTAGGGCTGCTGGACGGCCGTCATGGCGTCGGTGGGCAGGGTGGTGCGGATGAACTCCGGGCCGTCGTCCAGGCCCGGGGCGGTGACCGGGTGCTGCCGGGTGCCGCCGGAGAGGGTGCCGGTGTTGTCGGTGGCGGGATCGGCGGAGCGGGCCCGCCCGGCCCAGGCCTCCAGGGTGAACAGGCCCGGGTAGCCCTGGCTGATGCTGGTGATCAGGTCGGCGGCCTGCGGGCCGGGGGTGAGGTGCGGGCCGAAGGCGCGCTCGACGACGCCGTCGTCGAAGTCGCCGTAGCGGACCGGCAGCAGGACGGCCCGGACTTCGGCGGGGCTGCCGTCGGCGAGGGTGATCCGCCGTCCGTGCAGTTGCAGCACGGCCGCGCCGGAGGGGTTGGCGCGGCGCGGCTCGGTGTCGAGGCCGTACGGGTCGAAGCCGCTGACGAAGATCCGCCGGACGCCGGGGGCGGCGGTGAAGCCGTCGTCGAGGCCCCGGGAGGCGTCCTCGAAGCGGGCTCGGAGGTCGGCCGGGTCGACGTCGAACCCGGGCTGCCAGCGGGCCAGTTGGACGGTCATCGCGAGCCTGGTCCAGTACAGCGGGCGGTCGTCGCGGGCGGGGAGTTCGCCGCTGGGCCGCCGGCCCTGGGCCCGGTCCACCCCGGCCTGCCAGAGCGCCCGGCCCCAGGCGCCCGCCACCCGTTCCGCCTGCCGGGTGTTCCGGGCGGCGCACAGGGCGGCGGGGAAGCCCCGGAGCAGGTCGCGCAGGCCGGAGCGCTCGGTGAAGGCGGTCGTCCGCTGGTCCTGGAGCCGGGCCTGTTCGGTGTCCACCGCGGCGGTGCCGACGACCTGGCAGGCGGCCGGGCCGGCCTGGGCGGCGGCCGGGGCGAGCAGGGCGGCGAGGGTGCCGGTGAGGGCGGCGGCCAGGGTGGCGGCGCGACGAAGGCGTGTCATGTTACCTGACAATAGGTCGGGAGCCGACACCCCGCCAGGGCACCCCGCCCGAGCGCCCCGGCCGGCAAGGCCGCGCCGCGGGCCTGTGGCCTGCTGGAACGTCCCGTCCAGTACTGACGGGAAGTCGGGAACCGGCGCGAGCTCTACAGCGTTGTCGTGGTCGAACAGCGGAAACAGCGGTAATTCGAACGGTTGCGGAGGAGTCCCATGAGTGTGGCCCTGACGAAGGGCGGCAACGTCTCCCTGGGCAAGCAGGCCCCCGGGCTGCGGGTCGTACGGGTCGGCCTCGGCTGGACGGCCGGCGCCGGGTACGACCTGGACGCCAGCGCCCTGCTCTGTGACGCCTCCGGGAAGGTCGTCTCGGACCAGCACTTCGTCTTCTTCAACAACCTGCAGAGCCCGGACGGTTCGGTCCGCCACCAGGGCGGCGCCGGTGGCGGCGACGACCAGGAGCGGATCGACGTCCGGCTCGCGGACGTCCCGGCCGGGGTGGAGAAGATCGTCTTCGCGGTCGCGGTCTACGACGCGGTGCAGCGGCGCCAGAGCTTCGGCCAGGTCCGCGGCGCGTACATCCGGCTCACCGACCCGGAGGGCGGCGCCGAGACGGCCCGCTACGACGTGGCGGCCGAGGCGGGCAGCGAGACGGCGATGGTGTTCGGCGAGCTGTACCGGCACGGTGCGGACTGGAAGTTCCGGGCCGTCGGGCAGGGGTACGCGTCGGGGCTCGCGGGCATCGCCGCCGACTTCGGGGTGGACGTCCTGCAACCGGCGCCCGCCGCCCCCGCGCCCGCCGCGCCCCCGCCGGCTCCGGTCGTGCCCGCCGCGCCGGCCATGGCGCCCGCCGTGCCTGCCGCGCCCGCCGTGCCCGCCGTGCCCGCCGTGGCGCCCGCTGTCCCGATGACCCAGCCAGGACCAGGAAGTTCCCCCGTGACGTGTTTCTTCGACCCCTCGCACGGCCTCGGCTCGACGGCGGTGCTGTGGTCGCCGCAGTGGGGCGTGCCGCGCCAGATCGAGACCTGCGCCGCCTGCGCCCAGCGGGTGCAGACCACCGTGCCGCCGTTCTACACCCCGCAGCAGGGCTACCCGCAGCCGGTCCAGCAGGGCTATCCGCAGCCGGTCCAGGGCCAGCCCGCTCAGGGCCAGCCGGGCCAGGGCGGGCGCCGCTTCGGCACCGGCGCGCTGATCGGCGCGGGCGCGGCCGGCCTGGTCGGCGGCGCGCTGCTCAACGAGGCGTTCAGCGACGACACGCCCGAGGTGGTTGTGAACAACTACTACGAGGGCGACGACGACAGCTTCTTCTAGGCCGCTCCCCGGGTCGCCCCCCGGACCGCCCGCCCTCCCGCCGGCCGCGCAGTTCGTCGAACTGCGCGGCCGGCGGCGTTCCCGGACGTTCTCGGGCGCCGTCAGACGCTCTCCCGCCGGTGCGCCCCCGCCCGGGCGGCCGCCTCGGCGGCGGCCGCGGCGCGGTCGGCGGCGGCCTCGTCGAGCGGCTCGGCGGTGGTGAGCATCCGGTAGTAGAGCGGCGCGGAGACGGCCCGGACCACCTCGAACGCGTCGGTGTCCGGCGGGAGTTCGCCGCGTTCGACGGCCTCGGCGACGCACGGCGCCCACTCCTCGACCCGGCGCAGGTAGAAGTGCCGCAGCGCCTCGGCGGCGTCAGGGTCGCAGGTGGCGGCGACGATCACCGCACGGAACAGCGCTCCCTGCCGGGGGTCGGCCAGCGTGCGCTGGACCAGCCGGGCGTTGGCCCGCAGGTCCTCGGCGAGGGAGCCGCTGCGGGTGCGCGGCAGTGACTGCTCGGCCATGTCCGCGAGCAGGTCGGCGACCAGCGCGCTGGTGGTGCCCCAGCGCCGGTAGACGGTGGTCCGGCCGACCTCGGCCCGCTGGGCGACGTCGCCGAGGTCGAGCCCGCTGAAGCCGCGCTCGACCAGGGCGTCCTCGGCGGCCCGCAGGACGGCGGTGCGGACCCGGGCGGTGCGGCCGCCGGGGCGCCGCGTCCCGGGCGTGGGGGTCTCCGGCGCGTCCGGAGTGTCCGGTGCGTCCGGTGCGTCCGGTGCGGAGGGCTCGGCAGTCATTAACGGGATTCCTGTTCCATTAGGTCGATGGGCCCTGCTAAGGTCGAACCATCCTAACGGAATGGGAGTCCCGTTAAGGGCTCCGAGGGGAGAACTGCCATGGAAAGCAGCACGACAACCAGCACGGCAACCAGCACGGCAACCGCCATGGAATACCGCCGACTCGGCTCGTCCGGCCTCAAGGTCCCCGCGCTCAGCCTCGGCACCGGCACCTTCGGCGGCCGTGGACCGCTGTTCGGCGCCTGGGGCACCACCGACGTCCAGGAGGCCCGCCGCCTGCTCGACATCGCCATCGACGCCGGAGTCACCCTCTTCGACACCGCCGACGTCTACTCCGACGGCGCCTCCGAAGAGGTCCTCGGCCAGGCCATCCGCGGCCGCCGCGACCAGGTGCTCGTCTCCACCAAGGCCGGCCTGCCGACCGGCGACGGCCCGCAGGACGCCGGCACCTCCCGGGCCCGCCTCACCAAGGCCGTGGACGACGCGCTGCGCCGCCTCGGCACCGACTACCTCGACCTCTTCCAACTGCACGCCTACGACGCCGGCACCCCGATCGAGGAGGTACTGGCCACCCTCGACGACCTCGTCCGGGCCGGCAAGCTCCGCTACACCGGCGTCTCCAACTTCTCCGGCTGGCAGCTGATGAAGTCCCTCGCCGTCGCCGAGCGCTACGGCCGCCCCCGCTACGCCGCCCACCAGGTTTACTACTCGCTGGTCGGCCGCGACTACGAGTGGGAGCTGATGCCGCTCGCCCAGGAGGAGGGCGTCGGCGCCCTGGTGTGGAGCCCGCTCGGCTGGGGCCGCCTCACCGGCCGGATCCGGCGCGGCCGGCCGCTCCCGGCCGACAGCCGGCTGCACGACACTGCCGACTACGGCCCGCCGGTCGAGGACGAACTGCTGTATCGGGTGGTCGACGCGCTCGACGGGATCGCCGCCGAGACCGGTCGCACCGTCCCGCAGATCGCCATCAACTGGCTGCTGCGCCGCCCGACCGTCTCCTCGGTCATCATCGGCGCCCGCAACGAGGAGCAGCTGCGGCAGAACCTCGGCGCGGTCGGCTGGTCGCTGACCGACGAGCAGGTCGCCCGGCTCGACGCGGCCAGCGCCCGCACCGCGCCGTACCCGTACTTCCCCTACCGCCGGCAGGAGGCCTTCGCCCGCCTCAACCCGCCGCTCGTGGGCTGAACCGGGTAATCCGCTTGCCGTGCCGCCCGGCCTGCGGCAAGGTCCGCACCATGTCCGAACTGCACGAACCCGAACTGCACGAACCCGAACTGCACGAACCCGAACTGCACGAACCCGAACTGCACGAACCCGAACTGCACGAACCCGAACTGCGCCGGCTCGGCTCCGACGACTGGGTGCTCTGGCGCGAGCTGCGCCTGGCCGCGCTGACCGAGGCGCCGTACGCCTTCGGCTCCACCCTGGCGGACTGGCAGGGCGCCGGCGACCACGAGGCCCGCTGGCGCTCCCGCCTGGAGATCCCCGGCGCCCTCGACCTGGTCGCGGTGCTGGACGGCCGCCCGGTCGCGATGGCCAGCGGAGTCCCGGCCGACGAGGGCGGGGCGGTCGCCGAGCTGATCTCCCTGTGGGTCGGCCCGGCGGCGCGCGGCCGGGGCGTGGGGGACCGGCTGATCGGCGCGATCGCCCGCTGGGCCGCCGAGCAGGGGTTCACCACCCTCAAGCTGGCGGTGAACCCCGACAACGACGCGGCCATCGCCCTCTACCACCGCAACGGGTTCGCCGAGACCGGCGAGCCCGGCGACCTGATGGCCGACGGCGTGCGGCGCGAACTGATCCTGGCGAGGAAGCCCTAGGTCCTGGCGGCGGCCTAGGTTCGCGCCGCGTCCTTCGAACGCGCGTGGGCCGGAAGGCCGTTGGCGAGGTCCTCGACCATCAGGCGCCAGGCGATGGCGGTCGCCGCGGTGCGCAGCTGGGGGCTGCGCGGGCGGCCGGCGTCGGCGTCCAGCCGGGCGTTGAGCCAGTCCGACCAGGCCTGGGCGAGGACGCGAACCTCCTGGGAGCCGGTCTCGGTGGGGGAGAGTCGGTCGCCGTCGCGGGTGAGGTAGCCCTCGGCGGCCATCCGGTCGAAGACCGGCTCCAGGACCTCGGGCGGCACCCGCTTGCGGGCGGCGATGAGGTCCAGGGAGGCCTGGCCGACGGCCTTGGTGTGGCCGGCGACCTCCATCAGCGCCCAGGCCCCGGCCAGGTCGACCCGGGTGTCGGCGTCGTCGACGATCGAGCGGACGGTGTCGAGGTCCACGCCGCGCACGAGCTTGCCGACGGCGTACTCCAGGTGCGGGTCGGAGTCGCTGGTGGTCGGCTGGGCGAAGCCCTCGCCCATGTCGGTGGAGCCGGCCCGGGCGGTGTCCCGCAGCTGCACCTGCTTGAGGAAGAGCGCGACCACGAACCCGACCAGGGCGACCGGCACCGTCCACAGGAACACGGTGTGCAGGGCGTCGGAGTAGGCCTGGACGATCGGGGCCGCCTGCGCGGCGGGCAGCCGGTGCAGGCCCTGCGGGCTCTCGGCGGCCCGGGTGAGCAGCGCCGGGTCCGCGCCGGTGAGGCGGGCCGAGGAGGCCACGCCCTGGGCGAGTTCGGTCTTGAGGCTGTTGGCGTAGATGGTGCCGAACACGGCGGTGCCGAAGGAGCTGCCGATGGTGCGGAAGAAGGTCACCCCGGAGGTGGCGGTGCCGAGGTCCGCGTAGTCGACGGTGTTCTGCACGGCGATGGTGAGCACCTGCATGCTCAGCCCGATGCCGACGCCGAGCACGAACATGTAGAGGGAGGCGAGCGCGGTGCCCGTGCCGGGTTCGAGCCGGGAGAGCAGGTAGAGGCCGACGGCCATCACCAGGGTGCCGACGATCGGGAACACCCGGTACCTGCCGGTCTTGCTGACGGCGTTGCCGCTGGCGATCGAGGCGAGCAGCAGCCCGATCACCATCGGCAGCGTCCGCACGCCGGAGACGGTCGCCGAGTCGCCGTCGACGTACTGCAGGAAGGTCGGCAGGAAGGTCAGCGCGCCGAGCATCGCGAAGCCGACGATGAAGCTGAGCACCGAGCAGACCGCGAACACCGGGTTCCGGAACAGCCGCATCGGCAGCATCGGTTCGACGGCCCTGCTCTCCACCCAGCAGAACAGCCCGAGGGCGACGGCGCCGCCGGCGAACAGGGTGATGATCACCCCGGAGCCCCAGGCGTACTCGTTGCCGCCCCAACTGGTCGCCAGGATCAGTGCGCTGGCGCCGATCGCGACCAGTGCGATCCCCAGGTAGTCGATCACCGGGCGCACTGCCGAGCGCACCGAGGGGATGGTCCGGGCGGCCGCGATCACCACCAGGATCGCGATCGGCACGTTGACGTAGAACGCCCAGCGCCAGGACAGGTGGTCGGTGAACAGCCCGCCCAGCAGCGGCCCGATCACCGTCGCCACGCCGAACACCGCGCCGATCGCGCCCTGGTACTTGCCGCGCTCGCGCAGCGGGATGACGTCCGCGATCAGCGCCATGGCCGTCACCATCAGGCCGCCCGCGCCGATGCCCTGGAGCGCCCGCCAGGCGATCAGCAGCGTCATGTTGGTCGCCAGGCCGCAGAAGAACGAGCCGGTGATGAAGACGACCGCCGAGATCTGGAAGAGCAGCTTGCGCCCGTACAGGTCACCGAACTTGCCGGCCAGCACGGTGGCCACCGTCTCGGCCAGCAGGTAGGCCGTCACCACCCACGACATGTGCGCGGCCCCGCCGAGGTCCGCGACGATGGTGGGCAGCGCGGTGCCGACGATGGTCTGGTCGAGCGCGGCCAGCAGCATGCCGAGCACGATGGTGCCGAAGACGACGTTGCGCTGCCGGGCGTCCAGCACCGGCGGGGCGGTCGGCGGGGTTTCGGTGGCGGCGTTCATGTCCTCAGCCTCCGGGGCGCCGGGGGAGGCCGCGATCGGGTTCGGCCGTCCGGGTGAGCGGCGGCGCGGGCGGCGCAGCCCGGCTGGCGGCTCCGGGGCCGCGCCGTCCACGATGGCCGTTCGGAGGGGGGCCGCGCGCGGCGGGCGGGCAGCCGGACCGGGATGCCGGACGACGGCCGGCCGCCGGACGCGAAGCCAGACGACCGCCGGACGCCCGGAAGGTGCTCCCATGACGGCCCAACCCCCGTGCAGCACCCCGGAACAGCAGCCCGGCGCCTCCGCCGCGGGCCGGCGGGCCGAGGCGCGGCGCTGGCGGGCGCTGACGGTCTGCCTGGTCGCCGGGTTCATGACGCTGCTGGACGTCAGCATCGTCAACGTCGCCCTGCCGACCGTGCGGGCCGGGCTGCACATGTCCGACAGCGGCCTGCAGTGGGTGCTCAGCGGCTACGCGCTCGCCTTCGGCCTGGTGCTGGTCCCGTCCGGGAGGCTCGGCGACGCCCGCAGCCGCCGGGCCGTCTTCCTCACCGGGCTCGCCCTGTTCACCGCGGCCAGCGCGCTGGCCGGGGCGGCGCAGAACCAGGAGTGGCTGGTGCTGGCCCGGCTGTTCCAGGGCGCGGCCGGCGGGGTGCTGGTGCCGCAGGTCTCCGGCTTCATCCAGGTCCTGTTCCAGGGGGCCGAACGCGGCCGGGCCTTCGGCGCGCTCGGCGCCACCATCGGTCTGTCCACCGCCGTCGGCCCGCTGCTGGGCGGCCTGCTGATCCACCTGTTCGGCCCGCAGAACGGCTGGCGCTGGGTGTTCCTGGTCAACCTGCCGATCGGCGTGGCCGCCCTGCCCATCGCCTACCGGCTGCTCCCGCCGCCCCCGCCGGCGGCCTCGCGGGCCGGGCACCGGGACTTCGACCCGGTCGGGGTGCTGCTGCTCGGTGCCGGGACGGTCGCGCTGCTGCTGCCGTTCGTCCAGGCGCAGCAGTGGCACGGCTCGACGCGCTGGCTGCTGCTGCCGCTGGCGGCGGTGCTGCTGGGGGCCTTCGTGGGCTGGGAGCGGTACTACGCGCGGGGCCGGGAGCCGCTGGTGAGCATGGCGCTGTTCGCGGTGCGCCCGTACGCGGCGGGAGTGGCGCTGTCGCTGGTGTACTTCGCCGGGTTCACCGCGATCTTCTTCATCTTCACGCTCTACCTCCAAGCGGGCCTGCACTACTCGGCGCTGACGGCGGGCCTGGCGGTCACGCCGTTCGCGGTGGGCTCGGGCGTGTCCGCGGCGATCGGCGGACGGCTGGTGCACCGGCTCGGCCGCCGGCTGGTGCTGCTCGGCCTGGTGCTGGTGCTGGTCGGCCTGCTGGCCTCGGCCCTGGCGGTGCAGCTGTGGTCGGGGTCGGCGATCGGCTGGGCGACGGTGGCGCCGCTGCTGGTCGCCGGGGTGGGCAGCGGGCTGGTGATCGCCCCGAACCAGACCCTGACCCTCCAGCGGGTGCCGATCGCCCGGGCGGGCAGCGCCGGCGGCGTCCTGCAGACCGCCCAGCGGGTCGGCTCGGCGGTCGGCATCGCCATCGTCGGCTCGGTCTTCTTCGCCCACGCCCAGGGCCCGCACCCGGACTGGGCGCTGGCCTTCCAGCTGGGCGTGACGGTCGCGGCGGGCCTGGTCCTGGCGGCGCTGCTGGTGGCGCTGGCGGATGTGGCGGCGGGCCGCCGCGACGGGTGAGCACCGCTCCCGGCGCCGGACGGCGGGTCAGTGGTCGCGGCGCTGGACGACGGCCACGGCGACCACCACCGAGGCGAGCGCCCAGAGCGCGAACGTGGCCCAGGATCCGGCGACGGTGGCCGGGTGCGCCGAGGGCAGCGAGTGGGTCAGGTCGACCTGGGCCAGCCGGCGCCAGGCCTGGAGCGGCATGGCGTGCAGGAGGTCGGCCGACCAGCGGTAGCGCTCGTTGAAGAACGCCGGCAGGAAGAACAGCACCAGGACGGTGCCCACCACGGCTCCGGCGGTGTGCCGGATCAGCGCGCCGAGGGCGAATCCGGCGAGGGCGCAGACCGGGGCGAACAGGGCGGCGGCCGCGACGAAGCGCAGCGCGGCGGGGTCGGTGACGGAGACGCCGATGTGCGTGTCGGCGAGGACCGCCTGGCAGGCGCCGAAGGAGACGCCCGCGGTGACGGCGCCGTAGCCGAGCATGACCGCGGTCAGTACGCAGGCCTTGGCGGCGATCACGGCCCGGCGGTCCGGGACGGCCACCAGCGTGGTGCGGATCAGCCCGCTCGCGTACTCGCCGACCAGGACGAGCGCGCCGACGCTGCCCGCGACGATCATCACGACGTCGGCGGCGATCATGGTGAAGGAGTCGCCGAGCGCGACCTGCAGCATGGTCGCCGGATCGCCGTCGCCGACGGTGTAGTGGTCGTAGGTGTACCGGGCCGCCTTGAGGTTGGCGGCGATGACGAACAGGGCGCTCAGGCCCAGCACCCAGACGGTCGAACGCAGGGACCAGAACTTGATCCACTCGGCGGCGAGCAGGTCGCCGAAGCGGGCGCGCGGCCGGGGGAGGGGCCGGGGACGGGACTGGGGGTGGGGGCGGGACTGGGGGGCGGTGGTCGCGGTGCTCATCGGGGCTCTCCGGCCTGGTAGTCGACGCTGTCGGCGGTCAGTTCCATGAACGCCTCCTCCAGGGAGGCGGCACGGGTGGTCAGGGTGTGCAGCAACAGGCGCTGCTCCAGGGCGAGTTCGCCGATCCGGGTGGCGTCCAGGCCGGTCACGGCGAGCGCGCCGTCCGGGCCGGGGCGGACGGTGGCGCCCGCGGCGGTCAACACGGCCGCCAGCCGGTCGGGTTCGGCCGCCCGGACGGTGACGCCGGTGCGGTCGGCCCGGGCGGAGAACTCCGCCAGGCTCTCGTCCGCGATCAGCCGGCCCCGGCCGATCACCACCAGCCGGTCGGCGGTGTGCTCCATCTCGGCCATCATGTGGCTGGAGACGAAGACCGTCCGTCCCTCCTCGGCGAGGCGGCGGAACAGGCCGCGCACCCACAGCACGCCCTCCGGGTCGAGGCCGTTGAGCGGCTCGTCGAACAGCAGCACCGGCGGGTCGCCGAGCAGCGCGCCGGCGATGCCGAGCCGCTGCTTCATGCCCAGCGAGTAGCCGCCGATCCGGCGCCCGGCGGCCTTGGTGAGCCCGACTTCGTGCAGCACCTCCTCGACCCGCGCGGCCGGGATCGCGTTGGCGCGGGCCAGCGCCCGCAGGTGGGCCGCGCCGGTGCGCCCGCCGTGGACGTCGCCCGCGTCGAGCAGGGCGCCGACGTCGCGCAGGCCGCGCGTCCGCGCCCGGAACGGGCGGCCGTCGACGGTGGCGGTGCCGCCGGTCGGGTCGTTGAGGCCGAGGATCAGCCGCAGGGTGGTGGACTTGCCCGCGCCGTTCGGGCCCAGGAAGCCGGTCACATGGCCGGGCCGGACGGTGAAGGTGAGGCGTTCGACGGCGGTGGTGCGGCCGTAGCGCTTGGTCAGCTCGGTGACTTCGATCATGGGCTCCACGGTGCCGGGCGGGGCCGGGCCGCCGCATCGGACCGGCGCTGACACCGCGGGCCCCGGCTGTCACCCCCGGTCGTACAACCACGGTCCGATGACGGCGATTCAGGCCGCCGATACGATCTTCGTATGCTTGCGACGCCCTCTCCGCCCCTGTTCCGGCGCATTCCGCCCGAGGTCTGGGTCGGGCTCGCCTGGTGCGTGGCCGCCGCCTACCCCGCCGTCCTGCTCGGCGGCAACGCCCGGTACCACGGCGGGGCCGCCGCCCACGGCGGACTGGCCTTCACCCTGGCCACCACGGTGGTGGCCTTCGCCGGCGCCGCGCTGGTGCGCCGCCTTCCGGTGCTCGCGGTCGCCCTGCTGTTCGTCGCCGCCTTCACGGAGACCGACGGCTGGGCCGCCGACACCCAGGTGCCGCCGGCCTCCCTGCTGGCCGTGGACGTCGCGCTCTGCCTGATCACCGCCACCCGGCCGCGCCGCAGCTCGCGGACCGCGTTCGCGCTGGTGATGAGCCTGCTCGTGCTGCACATCGGCCTGGTGCACGGCAACACCGTCGGCATCTTCACCGGCACCCACATCGGCTCCGCCGACGGCGCCGCGCTGCTCGCCCTGGTCGCCTGGCTGGTCGGCCGCTCGATGCGGCAGAACCGCGAGCACGCCCGGGCGTTGAGCACCCGGGCGGCCACCGAGGCCGTCACCGCCGAACGGCTGCGGATCGCCCGCGAGATGCACGACACCGTCGCCCACACCATCGGCATCGTCGCGCTCCAGGCCGGCGCCGCCCGCCGGGTCATCGACACCCGCCCGGAACGGGCCAAGCAGGCGCTCGGCGAGATCGAGAACGCCGGCCGGGACACCCTGGCCGGGCTGCGCCGGATGCTCGTCGTGCTGCGCCAGGCCGACGGCGAGACGTCGGCGACCACCCCTCAAGGTCTGGCGAACCTCGACCGGCTGGCCGCCGCGACCACCGCCGCCGGCGTCCGGGTCGAGGTCCGGCGGCGGGGCGAACAGGGCCCGCTGCCACCGGAGATCGACCTCTCGGCGTTCCGCGTCATCCAGGAGTCCGTCACCAACGTGGTGCGGCACGCGGACACCCGCTCCTGCGAGGTCCTGGTCGACCGCCGCACAGCGGGTGAGGTGGCCGTGGAGATCACCGACCGGGGCCGCGGCACCGGCACCGACCGGGGCGGGGGCTTCGGCCTGGCCGGGCTGCGCGAACGGGTCGGCCTGCTGGACGGCGAGTTCGAGGCCGGGCCGCGCCCCGAGGGCGGCTTCCGGGTCGCCGTCCGACTGCCGATCCCCGGGGAGGTGACCGCATGACCCGCGTCCTGCTGGTCGACGACCAGCCGCTGGTCCGGGCCGCGCTGGAGATGGTCATCACCGAGACCGCCGACGTCGAGGTGGTCGGCGAGGCCGGCACCGGTGCCGAGGCCGTCCGGCTGGCCGGTGAACTGCGGCCCGACGTCGTCGTGATGGACCTGCGGATGCCCGGTATGGACGGCATCGAGGCCACCCGCCTGATCACCGGCGGCGGTGGGCCGACCAGGGTCGTCGTGCTCACCACCTTCGACGACGACGACCACGTGTACGCGGCGCTGCGCGCCGGGGCGTCCGGCTTCCTGGTCAAGGACATGGCGCTGGACGACATCCTCGCCGCCGTCCGGGTGGTGGCCGCCGGGGACGCCCTGATCGCACCGAGCGTCACCCGCCGGCTGATCTCCTCCTTCGCGGACCAGCGGCCGGCCCCGGGCCCGGCGGCGGCTTCGGGCCCGGCCGCCGCGTCACCGACCGCCGCGTCACCGACCGGTGCGCCGGTGCAGGCCCCCGCGCCGACACCGGCCGCCCGGCGGCTGGGCGCGATCACCGGCCGGGAGCGGGAGATCCTCACCCTGGTCGGCCGGGGCCTGTCCAACACCGAGATCGCCGCCGAACTGGTCCTCAGCATCGCGACCGTGAAGACCTACATGACCCGGCTGCTCGCCAAGCTCGACGCCCGCGACCGGGTCCACCTCGTCATCCTGGCCTACGAGGCGGGCCTGGTCGTCGTCCCCGGCTGACGTCGGCAGGCTCAGCGCTTGATCGCCACGCCCGCGTACATCGCGATGTCCTGGTCGCGGATCGGCGCGGCCCCGGCGTCCGGGCGCCAGTGGTGGACCAGGGTGACGCCGGGGTCGAGGAGGTCGTAGCCGTCGAAGAAGGCCGCGGTCTCCTTCTGGTCGCGGATCTGCAGCGGGATGCCGCGCGCGTTGTACTCCCGGCCGACGCCGCCCACGCCCACCGGGTCGGTGTCCCCGGTGAACACGGTCAGGGCGAGGAAGCTGCCCGGTGCCAGGGCGTCCATGAAGCGGCGCACGATGCCCTGCGGGTCGTCCTCGTCGAGCACGAAGTGGACGATGGCGATCAGCGACAGCGCCACCGGCTGGGAGAAGTCGAGGACCTCGCGCAGCCGGGGGTTCTGGATGATCGACTCCGGGTCGCGGAAGTCGGCGTCCACGTAACAGGTGCGGCCCTGCGACGTGCTGGACATCAGGGCCCGCGCGTGGGTGAGCACGATCGGGTCGTTGTCGACGTAGGCGACCCGCGCGTCCGGGGCGATCGACTGGGCGATCTCGTGGACGTTGGGCGAGGTGGGGATGCCGGTGCCGATGTCCAGGAACTGCCGGACGCCGTACTCCTCGGTGAGGTGGCGGACGGCGCGCTGCATGAAGTCGCGGGTGGTGCGCATGGAGATCGGCAGCGACGGCCAGGCCTGCACCGAGGCGTGCGCGGCGACGCGGTCCGCCTCGAAGTTGGTCTTGCCGCCGATGAGGTAGTCGTAGACCCGCGCCGAGTGCGGTACGTCCATCCGCAGATCCACCGACGGGTACTCCTCCTGCGGACCGCGCCCTGCCCGGACCTCGTTCGACATGCTCGTCCTCCCGTTGCTGGGGTTCCGTCACCGGCCGCCCTGGTGGCGGGCCTTGGTGCGCATGGTAACGGTGTTTCGGGACGACAAGATGACTATCTCTTGGGGTTAAGGTCCCCTTGAGGACGCATCCTAGGGCTGGGCCGCCGGGCTGCCGGTGGCCGGGGAGCCGCTCTGCCCCGGGAGGAGCGGATGGTGTCCGTACGATCGACCGGCGGCGGCGAGTTCGAGCGCGGCGCCGGTCCAGGCGGCACCGAAGGCCCAGGTCGAGAACCACTCGCACAGGTACAGCGGGCGGACGGCCCAGTCCGTGCCGACGCCGGCCACCCCGGCGACGACGGCGAGCAGCAGGAGCACCAGGATCAGCACCCCGGCCGCCAGGTAGGCCCGGCTGACCCAGGACGGCTGGGTGGAGCGCGGGTTGCGGAAGGAGTAGACGCAGAACATCGCCAGCACGAAGAGCAGCAGTCCGGCGAAGGCGTAGTGCAGCAGGCCGACCGCGCTCTGGAACGCGGTGGCGCCCTGCGGCGCGGTCGGGCACAGGGCGACCCCGAGCGCGAACACGCCGGCGGCGGTGCTCCAGCGGTCGTCCCGGCGGTCGAAGCGGTAGCAGATCAGGAACACCCCGAGCGCGCACAGGCCGCCCACGAAGAGGTTCCGGGTGCTGGTGTAGTACGAGCCGCTCATCGAGGCCGGCCAGAATCCCGCCGTGCTCTGGCCCCTGAGCTCGGCGAACAGCCAGTTCCCCAGGGGTAGTGCGAGCGGCAGCAGGATGCCGATCAGTCCGACGCCGAGTCGTAGGAAGGTGATGGTCCGTTCGTCCTGGTTGGTGCCTCCCCGGGCGTCGACCGCGTCGCGCTCCGGGTCTTCCGCCGTCCGCCGTTCGTGGGTCACGGACGCCTCCTTGCCCTCTGCACTTATGAGCAGCTGTCAGCTGGTGTACCCACGGTGCGGCCCCTGTCCACACCACCGGAACGGGCGGTTTGAAGACGGGCCCCAGCGGCGTGACGGGGGTCAGCCGGTGGGACTGGCGGACCTGGCGATGAGGGAGTTGAGCAGGGCCGCGCCGCGCTCGGCGTCGTCGACGCTCACGGCGAACTCGCGCCCGCGCCGGGTGCGGACCACCAGGCAGACGCCGCGGCGCAGCATCACGGTGGTGCCGAGGCCGTTGACGCGGTAGCCCCAGCCACCGGCCTGGGCGGGGGTGCGCAGCTCGGCGCGGGCCGAGTCGAGGTCGGCGGGGGACCAGCGCCGGCTGGGCCAGCCGAACGGGCCGAAGCCGACGGACAGGCCCTGCGCGGTCACCCGGGCCTTGACCGAGGCCGAGCACAGGACGATGGGGGAGGTGGTGACGAACGGCACGACCGTCGCCCAGCTGAACCCCATCAGCCCGCTGGCCGGGGCCAGCACGCCGACCAGCGCGCCCAGGGCGAGGACGGAGGCGCCCAGTTGCAGCCACGGGTTGGCGGCCTGGGAGAGCCAGACCAGCTGCTCGCCCGGCGCGGTCGCCGGCGCCGGGATCCGGGCCGCCGGGCTCGCCCCGGTCGGGGAGTCGATGCGCGGGCGGACGGCCAGCCAGGTCAGCAGGCCGGCCAGGCCCGCCGCCACGACCAGGACGACCACCTCGAAGCCCATCGGCGCGGCCTCCTGCCAGCGCGTGCGGTCCAGGTTGGCGTGCACGATGGAGGTCTGTGCCCCCGTCAGGAGCACCCCGACGGCCGCCAGTGCCGCCCCGGTGGCGCCGCCCGCCGTCCCGGCCCGGAACCGGCGGGCGGCCGCGGCGGCCAGCACCAGCACCAGCCAGACCCCCGCCGGGAACAGCGCGGACGCCGTCAACGACATGGAGCCGTCCGGGTCCTGTCCGCTCCAGTGGGTGGCGAGCGGGTCCGGCAGCCGGTGGCGCGCGGCCCACGGCAGCGCGATCAGCAGGGCCAGGACGCCCGCCGACCAGGCCACCGCGCCCCAGAGCGCGCCGCGCCCCGCCCCGGGCTCCCGGCGCTCCTTCGCTATGAGCTTCCCGTCCGTCACGACATCCCCCTGATCATGTCCACGAGATCGTTCCTGCTGTAGCCGGCCCGGGCGGCATCGGCGACCAACTGCCTTACCCGATCGGCGAGTTCGGAGCGCGCGTCGGCGCCTTCGGCGACCGTGACGCCACGGCCCCGGCGGAACTCCAGCACGCCCTCGTCGCGCAGCGTGCGCAGCCCGCGCAGGACGGTGTTGGTGTTCACGCCCAGTGCCCGGGAGAGCTCTCGGGCCGGTGGCAGCCTGTCGCCGGGGGCGCACTCGCCCTCGGCGACGGCCCGCCTGATCGCGCCCGCCACCTGCTCGTGCAGGGGGCGGGCGTCGCCGGTGTCCAGCTTCAGCAACATGGTGCTAATGACGATAGCACCATCCGGATCTTGCGGCGGTCCCCTCGTGCCCCCCGGCACCCGCCGGAGCGCCCGTCCCCTCGCGCACCCCGGCGTCCCGGCGGAGCATGGACACCGAGGAGGTGGCGGCACGGCGGTGAGCGGACGACTGCGGGTGTTCCTGGGGGCTGCGCCGGGGGTCGGCAAGACGTGCGCCATGCTCGCCGAGGGCCGGCGGCTGCGCGACGACGAAGCCCTCGACGTCGTCGTCGGACTGGTCGAGACCTACGGCCGCCGGGGCACCGAGCACCAGCTCGGGGACCTGCCCGTGCTGCCCCGCCGCACCGTCGGCCACCGCGGCACCACCCTCACCGAACTCGACGTCGACGCCCTGCTCGCCCGCCGCCCGCAGCTCGCGCTCGTCGACGAACTCGCCCACACCAACGCCCCCGGCGGCCGCCACCCCAAACGCTGGCAGGACGTCCGGGAACTCCTCGACGCCGGCGTCGACGTGGCGACCACCGTCAACATCCAGCACCTGGAGAGCCTCAACGACGTCGTCGAACAGATCACCGGCGTCGCCCAGCGCGAGCGGATCCCCGACGAGGTGGTCCGCGCCGCCGACCGGATCGAACTCGTCGACCTCAGCCCGCAGGCCCTGCGCACCCGGATGGCCCAGGGCGCGATCTACCCGCCCGACCGGATCGACATCGCCCTGGACCACTACTTCCGGGCCGGCAACCTCGGCGCCCTGCGCGAACTCGCCCTGCTCTGGCTGGCCGACCGGGTCGAGGAGGAACTCGCCGACTACCGCGCCCGGCACGGCATCCGGGCGCCCTGGGAGACCAAGGAACGCATCGTCGTCGCCCTCAACGGGGCCCCGCAGGGAGAGCACCTGATCCGCCGCGGCGCCCGCACCGCCACCCGGGTGCACGGCGACCTGATCGGCGTGCACGTCCGGCCCGACGACGGCGCCACCGTCCACGAACCGCCCGCCCTCGCCGGCCAGCGCGCACTGCTGCACGAACTCCACGGCGGCTACATCGAGGTCGACGGCAACGACGCCGCCCGCGCCCTGGTGGACTTCGCCCACGCCGAGAGCGCCACCCAGATCCTGCTCGGCCCGACCAGCCGCAGCCGCCTGCGCGAACTGGTCTCCGGCTCGGTGATCAACCGCGTCATCCGGATGGCCGGCCCGATCGACGTCCGGGTCGTCCCCCCGCCCCAACCCGGCCTGCTGGCCGTCCCGCCCGCACCCCGGCGCCGCCGCCCGGCCGCCGTCCCGCCGCGCCGCCGGCGCCTGGCCTGGCTGGCCGGCCCGGCCGCAACGGCCGCCCTGGCCTGGGCGCTCTCCCCGCTGCGCGACTCGCTCGCCCTCCCCGGCGCCCTGCTCTGCCTGCTGCTGGCCGTCGCCGCCACCGCCCGGCTCGGCGGCCTGCCGCCCGCCGCCGCCAGCACCGCCGCCGGGGCGCTCGCCGCCGACTACTTCTTCACCGCGCCCTGGCACAGCCTCGCCGTCACCCGGGGCGCCGACCTCGCCGCGCTGCTGCTCTTCCTCGCCGTCGCCGGGATCATCGCCCACCTCATCGACGGCCTCACCCGCCGCTCCCAGCAGGCCGACCGGGCCCGCGCCGAAGCGGCGGTGCTGGCCCGGCTGGCCGGGGCGGCGGTCGAATCCGGCGCCCGCGCAGTGCCCGACCTGGTCGCCGACCTGCGCCAGGTGTTCGGCCTGGAGGGCGCCGTCGTCCTGGTCCGCACCGGCCAGCTGTGGCGCCCCGCCGCCGCGTCCGGCACCGCCCTCCCGCAGCGCCCCGAAGAGGCCTCGCTCGCCGTCGACCTCGGCCCGGACGCCGTCCTGGCCCTGCGCGGACCGGCGCTCACCGAGCAGGACACCCGACTGCTCGGCCCCTACGTCACGCAGCTGCGACTGGCCCGGGAACGCGAACGGCTGGCCGCCCAGGCCGCCGCCGCCGAGACCCTCGCCCACACCGACGCCCTGCACACCGCGCTGCTGGAGGCCGTCGGACAGGACCTGCGCGCCCCGCTCGCCGCGCTGCGTCGCGAGGCCGCCGACCTGCCGGGGCCGCCGGGGCGGCGGATCGCCGCCGAGGTGCGGCGGATGGAAGGCCTGGTCGCCGACCTGCTGGACCTCGACCGGCTGCGGGCCGGCGAGCAACCGGTGCTGCTGCGTCCGACCGCGCTGGCCCCGGTGCTCGCCGCCGCGCTGGCCGCCCTGCCCGCCGAGCAGAGCGGCGAGCAGCGCGACGTGCGCCTCGCCCTCCCGGACGGCCTGCCGCCCGTGCTCGCCGACGCCGGCCTGCTGGAACGCGCCCTCGCGGACGTCCTGGCGGGGGCCGCCGGGCCCGCCCTGGTGGACGCGGGCGCGGTGGGCGGGCGGATCCACCTCCGGGTGAGGGCCCCGGGCCCGGCCGCCGACGGCACCGGCCTCACCGTGGCGCGGGGCTTCGTCGAGGCGATGAACGGCGAGCTCACCGTCGAACCGTCTCCCGCCGGCGGCACCGCCTACACCCTCGACCTCGCCCGCGCCCCGGCCTGACGTTACGGCTGATCGCCCGTGATCCGGTATCCGGGGTACCGCGTCGCCTCCCGGTTCCTGTCTCCTGCCTCCCGGCTCCCGTCCGCCGAACGGGTGAAACCAGGTGCCGGCGGGAGGCAGGCGTATGGAGCGCGTTGGGAAGGCGGCCCGGCGCGTCAGGAAGGCGTCAAGGGCGGGCGGCGGCCGGCCGGCGCGGCGGTTGGGTGGAGGACGACACACCAGGTGACGCGCCAGGTGACACACCGGGCGACACGCCGGGTACCGGAACGACGACGCGAGGACGGACCATGCACGGCAACGGGCGGCACCAGGGCAGCGGCACCGGCAGGGTGGTGGTCGGGGTCAGCGGATCGCTCGGCAGCCTCGCGGCCCTGCACCGCGGCGTGGCGGAAGCCCGCGGCCGTGGCGCCGAACTCGTCCCGGTACTCGCCTGGGAGCCGCCCGGCGGTGAGTTCGGGTATCGCCGGTCGCCGTGCCCGCCGCTGCTCGCGGCGGTGCGGGAGGCGGCCGAACAGCGGCTGCGGGACGCCCTCGACGCGGCGTTCGGCGGCGCCGACCCCGGCGTGCCGCTGCGCCCGCTGGTGATCAGGGGCGAGACCGGGCCCGCCCTCGTCCAGGCCGCCGGCCGGCCGGACGACCTGCTGGTCCTCGGCCGGAGCGGCGGCCTGCTGCGCCGCCGGCTGCGGCGCTCGGTCACGGCGCACTGCGCGCGCGAGGCGGGCTGCCCGGTGCTGACCGTCCCGGTGCCCGAGCTGCTGCACGAGCTGGAGGCGCTGCACCGGCGCACCCGGTGGCACCTGCCGGTCGGCCCGGCGCCCGAACTCGTCGCCGCGAAGGGGTAGGGCGTGCGGATGTACGCGGCCCGGCCGGGCGGACGGCGCTACCACCCGGTCCTGGAGCGGCTCTCCGCCCCGACCTCGGGCACGGTGGCGCTGCTCGCCGGCGGCGTCCTGGCGATGGGCCTCGGCGGGCTCGGCGAACTGCACTCCGGCGGACTCGCCTACGTCGCCTACCTCGGCCTGTGCGCGATGCTCGGCGCCTTCTCCCGGCCCCGGGCGGCGCCGCTGATCGGACTGGCGGCCTGGCTGTGCTGCAACGCTTTCGCCGAGCACCGGCACGGCGAACTGGGCTGGGCCGGGACCTGGCCGGAGGGCTCGCACTTCGCGATGTTCACCGCCACCGCCCTGCTGGTGGCCCTGCCCACCACCCTGCCGCGCCGGACGGTCCGGGTGGCGCGGCTGCGCCTCGACCAACTCGGGTGAAACCCCACAGACGGTCCCTCACCGGCCTTCGGGTCGGCGGGCGGACCACGCCGAGACCAGGGCTCCGGCCGGTACTCCGGAGCCCTCGGCAACCGGTGGAAAACAGGTAGGAGGCGCGCGGCGCCGTGGCGGCGGAGCGGTCGCCGTTCGGACAGCGGGCCCGCCGAGCCAGGCGGGCACCGCCGCGACCGCACCACGGCCCGCGCCGCGCGTCGTCCGTCCAGCCCAGCAGCCCAGCAGCCCAGCAGCCCGGCAGCCCGGCAGCCCGGCAGCCCGGCAGCCCGGCAGCCCAGCGGCCCAGCGGCCCGGAAGTCCTGCCCCCGGGCCGCCCGCCGAGGGCGGCGTTACGCTGAGACGACCAGATCCGTCCTCGCGGCCCCCGCTGCGCACTCAAGGGGGTGGGGCCAGTGCCGGCGTCCCCGACCAGCCCCCCGACCGGCGGTCCCCGTGACCGTCCGACGGGTTCCGGGGCGGGCGAGAAGGGCCTGAAGAGCGGCGCCCTGGGCCTGCTGTCCTCGGTGTGCATCGGCCTCGCCTCCACCGCCCCCGCCTACAGCCTCGCCGCGACCCTCGGCATCGTCGTGGTCGGGGTCGGCCTCCAGGCACCCGTCGTCACCGTCCTGGCGTTCATCCCGATGCTGCTGATCGCCTACGCCTACAAGGAGCTCAACGCCGCCGACCCGGACTGCGGCACCACCTTCACCTGGGCCGCCCGGGCGTTCGGCCCGCGCACCGGCTGGATGGGCGGCTGGGGCATCGTCGTCGCCGACGTCATCGTGATGGCCAACCTGGCGCAGATCGCCGGGGTGTACGGCTTCCGGCTGGTCGGCCTGGACTCGCTCGCGGACAGCCGGGTGTGGACGGCCACCGCCGGGGTGGTCTGGATCGTCCTGATGACCGCGATCTGTTACGTCGGCATCGAGCTGTCCGCGACCCTGCAACGCCGGCTGCTGGCCGTCGAGGTGGTGATGCTGGTCGCCTTCTCGGTCACCGCGCTCGTCAAGGCGTACGGCTCCGCCGCGCCCCCGACCGCCATCCCCGTCGACGCGTCCTGGTTCAACCCGTTCAACGTGCCCTCGACCTCGGCGTTCACCGCCGGCATGCTGGCCGCGGTCTTCATCTACTGGGGCTGGGACACCGCCGTGTCCGTCAACGAGGAGACCGCCGACTCCGCGCGCACGCCCGGCCGCGCGGCCGTCATCTCCACCGTGCTGCTGCTCCTCATCTACGTCCTGGTCGCCACCTCGGCGCAGTCCTTCGCCGGGGTCGGCGCGGACGGCATCGGGCTCGGCAACCCGGCGCACTCGGGGGACGTGCTGTCCGGCCTCGGTGACGCGGTGTTCGGCACCACCGGGATCGGCGCGGTGCTCAGCCGGCTGCTGATCCTGATGGTGCTGACCTCGGCCGCCGCCTCCACCCAGACGACGATCCTGCCCACCGCCCGCACCACCTTCTCGATGGCCACCCACCGGGCCATCCCGACCGGCTTCGCCCGGGTGCACCCGCGCCACCGGACCCCGACCTGGTCGACGGTCGCCATGGGCCTGGCGTCGATCGCCTTCTACGTCCTGCTCACCGCGATCAGCGGCAACGTGCTGGCCGACTCGATCGCCTCGGTCGGCCTGGGCATCGCCTTCTACTACGGCCTGACCGGCTTCGCCTGCGTCTGGTACTACCGCCGGGTCCTCACCCGCAGCGTCCGGGACTTCGTCTTCAAGGGCGTGCTCCCGCTGGTCGGCGGCCTGATGCTGCTGTACTTCTTCGCCTACGGCGCCTTCGACGTCTACGCCGATCCGGACTACGGCGCCACCTCGATCGACCTGCCGGGCGTCGGCCGGGTCGGCGGGGTGACGGTGATCGGGCTGGGCGCGCTGCTGCTCGGCGCGGTGCTGATGCTGGTGCAGCGGGTGGTGCAGGGGTCCTGGTTCCGCCACCCGGACGTCCCGGTGAGCGCCGCCGACCCGGCCTCCGCGCCCTGAGTTGCCGGTGCCCCGAACCGGCTGGTTCTGACGTTTCCTTGACGCGCAGTCACGTGTAAAGGACTAGCAAAGCAGGCATATAGTTCGGGCAAAGCATCGTGGTGGGAGGGGCCGGATGGAGACGACGCTGGAACCGGACTGGCGCACGCTCGGCGTCCTGGGCGCGGCCCGGGGCGCGCGCGGCGGGGGCGACGGCCGCCTCGGGACGGAACACCTGCTGGCCGCCGTCGCCGGGGCGAAGGGCCCGGCCGGCGAGGCCCTGACGGCCGCCGGGGCGACCGCGACCGCTCTGCTCGCCGTCCTGCGCGACCGCCAGGGCGGGGCCGACGCGACACGCTGGGACTCGGACGACGGGGCCGGTGCGAGCGTGCCGGCCCGCGACGCGCTCGGCCCGACCGGGGAGCGCGGCGTGCTGCTCAGCGGCGCCGCCGCCCGCGCCCTGACCGGTGCCATGGAGCGGGCCCGACAGGACGGCGAGCGGAAGTTCAGCGCCGAACACCTGTTGCGCGCCCTGCTCGCCGATCCGCGCGCCCGGGCCGCCGAACTGCTGCGCGCGGCGGGCGTCGCGCCGGGAGCGGTGCTGGAGCGACTGGCGGCGCCCGCCGGCCCCGACGCGCCGGACGGTCCCGGTGCCCCGGGCGCCCCCGACGACCGCGACGACCTCGACCCGCTGCTGCGCCCCACCCGGGACGCGCTGCTCGGCCGCACGCCGTACCGGCTGCCGCGCTGGAAGCGGCTGCTGGTACCCGGCTTCGCCAAGGTGAACATCGCGGCCGCGCCGATGGCCTGGGTCCGGCTGGAGGCCGACGGGCAGGCGCAGCGCCTCGGCCGCCGTGCGCCCGGCACCGAACACGTGCTGCTGGCCGTTCTCGCCGTGCACGAAGTCGCCTGCCGGCACCCGCAGTTGGCCGGCGAGGGCGGCGTCGACCCGGCCGAGCGGCACGCGGGCGGGGTGCGGCTGGCCCGGCTCGGCCTGGACTACGCCCGGGCCCACGCCGCGCTCACCGCCGGGCGGGTGCCGCTCGCGGCCGACCCGCGGGCGGTCGAGGCCTACCTGTCCGGCGCGGCGGACAGGCAGGGAACCGGGCCGTTGGTGGAGACGCTGCTCTCGGAGGAGACCCGGGCCCGGCGGCTGGTCGAGGCCCTGCGCGGCGACCGGCCCGATCACCCCTGATTGCTGTAACTGAACGGCGTTGGGACTAGGGCGTGTTTCATAATTCGCGTCGGATCAGCGCGCGGCGTTGGGCGCCCGGCTGGGCGTGCCGGCGAAGCGTCCTCGTACTGGGCCGTACTTGGACGTTTCGCCGGTGCGTCCAGGCGGGATGCCCGGCGTCGCGCGCCCGGCGGGAATTATGAAACACGCCCTAGACCGCGGGGACCATCCCGAGCAGCTCGCTCAGGCGGCGGACCGTGGCGGGCGACTCGCGGTGCAGGCCGGCGACGTCGAGGCCCTCGTCTCCCAGGATCATCAGCAGCGCCTGCTCCCCGATCGCCAGCACCACGACGTAGCCGCTGTTGCAGCGGGTGACCACGTCACGCAGGCCGCCCACGCCGACCTCGGCCGCGGTGCGCCGGCCGAGGCCGAGCATGGCGGCCGACAGGGCGGCGGCCGACTCGGGGTGGACGGCGGCCGTGTCGGCGGCCACCAACAGGCCGTCGGTGGTGGAGATGACACTCTCCGAGATGCCCATGACCCGGTCGCGGAGGGACTTCAACTCGTCGACCAGTACGGCGGTCGGTGTCTGGCTGCTCATGGTGCGCTCTTCTCACTCTGCTCGGTCGTCTCGGTACGCGCGGTGTGCTCGGCGCGGTGTGCGTTCGGTGGGCCGTCGGAAGCCGCCGCCGCTCCCTCGGATCGGGCGGGCCGGCCGCCGGGGCCGCCCGGACCACCCGCGCCGCGTCCGCTGCGGACGCGGCGCGGCAGCGGCCCGGTGTCGGCCGGCGGCGGTTCGCTCGTCGCTATGCGCGGGGCCACGCTCGGTGCCAGGGGAGCCGGGTGCGCCGGTTCCCGGTGGAGCAGGTGCCGGGCGTCCATCCGTACGACGTCGAGGAGTACCGCGAACACACCGCGTCCCAGGGCGAAGCCGAGGTCGCGCGCGGTGCGGCGGCCGGTGGCGGCGGCCAGGATCTCCCGGTAGCGGACCGGGATCCGCAGCGCGCCGGATTCGGCCCGGGCGGCAGGACGGATCCGGATGCGGGCCAGTTCGCCGGGCGGTCCCCAGAGGCGGGTCAGCAGGGCTGTCCGCCGGGCGGTCTCCGTGAAGAGCCGCTCCGGCTCGATGCCCGGGCGCAGCGCGATCCTGGCAGGCGGCGCAGCCTCGGCCGTCTCCCAACTGCCGGGCGGGCTCAGCACCAGGGCGAAGGCCCCGTCGAAGGCGGCGGCGGCGCAGACGGCTTCGAGCTCGGCGGCGCCGATCGACCCCTGAGCCACCAGGGCCGCGCCGAGGTCGCCGCCCCAGGTCGGGGGAGCGTCGGTCGGTCGGCCGACGGACGCGGCCACCTCGGCGGACGCCCACTCCTCCTCGCCGACGCGCCGGGACTTCAGCAGCAGGGTCGCGGCGGTCGGGGCCCCGGGGGTCTCGATCGCGGTGACCAGACCCTGCTCCAGGTGGATCGTGCCGCCCGGTGCGCTGGAGACGGTGACCGAGCCGGTGAACTCCGTCCGGCGCAGCGCGAGCAGCAGCGCGGGCACGTTGCGCGCGGTGGGCGGAGCCGGCGTCGTGGGAGCTGCGGGGATGGCGGGCGGCGCCGTGTCGTGGGACGGGTCGGTCATGCCAGCAAGTCCTGCGCGCGGTCGGCGGTCTGGCGGACGGCCAGCGCCAGGTTGGTCCGTTCCCGGTCCAGCACGGTGGCCAGCAGCAGGGGGTCGCCCTTCCGGGACACCACCTGGACGACCTGGTGATGGCGGGTGCTGGTGACCACCAGGCTCTCCAACTCGCTCTCCGCCCCTGCCTCGTACAGCCGCTCGCCGATCAGGTTGGTCAGCTCGGCGAGTTCGGCCCCGGTCCCGAGCAGCCGGTGGTCCCCGGCGGACTGGTAGCTGAGACCTGTGACGGCGTCGACGAGCGCGGCACCGACCACTCCGGGGGAGCCGAGCACATCGGAGAGGGAAGCTTCGAGTGCGCGCACCAGTACCCCTTCACGTTCTGAACCCCGGTAGCGTACTTTATTCCATCATTTTCACGAGGCGACCACAACCGGTGACTTCTTGCTATTTTGTTCCTGCACACGGGAGTTCTGCCCGGAAGTCACGCAAAGGACGAACAGCGCATGAACATTGACGACGCACTCAAGGACGCGATGGCCATCGAGGGGGCCATCGGAGTGGCTGTGGCCGACTACGATAGCGGCATGTCGCTCGGGTTCCTCGGCGGGGGGCAGCAGCTCGACCTGGAGATTGCGGCCGCCGCCAACACCGAGGTCGTTCGTGCGAAGATACGCGCCTTGGCCGCGCTGTCGATCGACGATGTCATCGAGGACATCCTGATCACCCTCGGCACCCAGTACCACCTGATCCGCCCGCTGACCCGCAGTCACGGCTCGCTCTTCCTCTACCTGGCGCTGGACCGCTCGCGCGCCAACCTCGCGCTCGCCCGGCACGGTCTCAAGCGCATCGAGGCCGCTCTCGACGTCTAGCCGAGGCGGCCGACGGCCAGGGTGTCCGCGCCCCGTCCGGAAGGCCTGCGCGGAAGCCCTGCCTGAAGGACTGCCCGAAGGCCCGCCCGGAGGGCCCGCGCGGGCCGCGTGTCGCGCGTGGAATTCCGGGCGGAGCGAATGCGGGACGTGACGAACCGGCTACGGAGATCCGTCCGTGGGAATCGGGCCTCGAATATCGCCGGTGTGCGCCGACCATGAAAATGCGTGACTTTCCGATGACTGCGCGTCATATTCGCCCCGGCTGTTCCGGCCGGCGCCGGAGCGCCGGAATACCGTGGTCGAACCGCCGGAGCGCCGGTGTTTCGGCGGTGCCGCGGAATCGGCTCGACCACGCCGCGCGCGGCACGAAGGCGCGCCGCCGAGATCCGGCGGCGGGAGCGTCCCCGGACGCGGACGACGGGTGTGTGTGTCCGCGCTGGCCCCAGGTGCGGGCGCGCGGCGGCGTCATCGCGAACCCGGCCTCGTTCTCGAAGACGATTCAGGCGGGCAGCCTCACAGGACGGCGACCGCCAGTGTGATCGCGGCCAGCACCATCAGCAGCCCGAGCGCCACGAAGCCGTACTCCAGGGGTCTGCGCTCGCGGCCTTCCACCAGGACCTGCCGGGGGTCGGCCGGGTCGTAGCGGACCTGCACGTGGCCGCCGTCCGGCAGCGGGTGGCGCGGGGTGGACGGGACGGGGGAGAAGACCTCCACCACCCGGCCGTCCTCGGTCTCGAACTGCAGCAGCGGGCGCGGCGGCAGCGCGCGGTCCTCCGGGGCGGGGACGCGGGCGCGCACCAGGGCCAGGGCCGGGACGCCGACCCGGCGCAGCCGCCGGAGGTCGCGTAGGCCGACCACCCCGGCGAGGTAGGCGACCACGCCGCCCAGGCCGCCGAACACCACCACGGCGAATCCGGCCGTCCCGCCCACCGCGCCTCCCTGTCCGAATCGCCCCCGGACACCCCAGTATTGCCGACCGCAGGGACTCCTGACGCCTGGAACCCGCCCAGTTCACGGCGGAGCCCCGCCACTCCGGAAAAAGGGGTGACGGGGCCCTCAGGGCATCGCGCGTACGTCAGACGTCGCCGAACTCGCCGGTACGGACGGCGGCAACGAAGGCCGCGAAGCCATCGGGGGAGAAGGCGAGGGCCGGGCCCTCGGGGTCCTTCGAGTCGCGGACGGGGACAACACCGGGGACGTTGGCGGCCACCTCTACGCAAGCGCCGCCGTTGTCGCTGTACGAAGACTTGAACCGCTGAGGCTCGGTGGTCGCGGTAGATCCTCTCTTGGTTTCCTGCCTGTGTTGAAACACCAGGATGAGACCAGGGTGGCCTACGACGGGATCGTCGAGCTCTGTGCGTTGATGTTCACTGGCCGACGGTCCAGAAGAAGTTGATCAGCGTGACGGCCGCTCCGCACAGGATCGCGGCACCGTACGGTCTTGCCCGGGACGCGCGGTTGGGGTCAGTATCGATCACGGCTTGGTCCTCCTGTCGGCGTGTGGACGTGGCTCGTCCGACAGACAGGTGCACCGACCGAGTCCCTCCGCGACCGCAGACGGCGACCCCATCGGGACGGGGCGATGCGCCGGAGGTCGGGAATGGCCGCGACATACCATCGCAGTGAATACGAAGCGCCAGGCCGAGATTCCGGCACCGGTGTGAGGGAGGGCCAGGATGTTCGGTTCGCAGAAGAAGCTCAACGATCTGATGGCGCAGCTCAGGCCCGACCTGAGTCGGGAATCGCTCGGTGTCGGGCCCGACTTCCCGGGCGTCGCCCCGAACCCGTTCCTGAGCAGTGATGCACGGAAGCGCAACGCGGAACTGCGTACGGGGGCGCTTGCGCTCGGCGTTCTCGTCGACTGGCGGGAGGTCAACAGCAGTCCGCGCGTGGTCCTGATGCTCGACGTGGAGACCGCCGACGGCATCTCGTTCCGCGGTATCGCGGACGAAGGCCTCACGATCACCGAGCTCACCCGACTCGCCCCAGGACAGACGTTTCCCGTGCGCTACCGGCCGGCCGTCATGGACCACTACGTCGCCCTTGCCCGGGACGCGGACCCCGTCCACGTGCAGCAGCTCGCTGACGAGATCGCGAGCCGCAAGCGGACCTGACCCGAAGCCATTGGCCGGATCCCTGGAAGCCTCTTGAAGATCCTGCTCTGGCTGCCCGACTCACTCCGGATCGCCGGTAAGTGTCGATCAGGTCGAACTGGTACAGGCCGGGCGTGCTTTCAACAGCTTCATCAGGGAGCGGTCGGCCAGGAGACCCCGCCACTCCGGAAAGGGGTGGCGGGGTCCCAGGGCAGCGCGCGTACGTCAGACGTCGCCGAGCGGGGTGTCCGGGTCGGCCAGCGCCTTCGGGTCCACCACCCGCCTGGAGCGCACCAGTTCGCGGATCGGGTCGGTGACGTCCCAGACGTTGACGTTCATCCCCGCCAGCACCCGGCCGTCGGCCAGCCAGAAGGCGATGAACTCGCGGGTGGCCGGGTCGCCCCGGAACACCACCTGGTCGTAGCCGTCCGGTTCGACGTAGCCGACGTACTCCAGGCCGAGGTCGTACTGGTCGCTGAAGAAGTACGGGATCCGGTCGTACACCGCGTCCGGGTGCCCGAGCATCGCGCGGGCGGCGGTCTGCGGCTGGTTGACGGCGTTGGCCCAGTGTTCGACCCGCAGGTGCGTGTCGAACAGCGGGTGGTAGGCGTTGGCGACGTCGCCGGACGCGTAGACGTCCGGGTCGGAAGTGCGCAGCTGCTGGTCGGTCTTGACGCCGTTGTCGATCTCCAGCCCGGCGGCCTCGGCCAGGCCGGTCGCCGGGGTGATGCCGATGCCGACCACCACCGCGTCGGCCGGCACCGTCGTGCCGTCGCCCAGCCGCACGCCGCTCACCGCGCCGCCGGAGCCGGTCAGTTCGGTGACCTCGACGCCGAACCGCAGCTGGACGCCGTGGTCGCGGTGCAGATCGGCGAAGACCTGCGCCACCTCCCGGCCCAGCACCCGCAGCAGCGGCAGTTCGGCGGCCTCCAGCACCGTCACCTCGGCGCCGGCCTCCCGGGCGGCGGCCGCCACCTCCAGGCCGATCCAGCCCGCGCCGATCACCGCGACCCGCGCGCCCGGGCGCAGCACGGCCTTGATCCGGTCGCTGTCCTCGACCCGGCGCAGGTAGAGCACGCCGTCCTGGTCCGCGCCCGGCACCGGCAGCCGGCGCGGGGTCGAGCCGGTGGTGAGCAGCAGCTTGGCGTACTCGATCCGGCCGTCGTCGGTGAGCGTCACGGTGTGTCCGGCCGGGTCGATCGCGGCCACCGCCGTGCCCAGCCGCAGCGTGACGTCCTGCTCCCCGTACCACTGCGGCGGGTGGACGTAGATCTTCTCCCGGGGCGTCTTGCCGAGCAGGTACCCCTTCGACAGCGGCGGCCGCTCGTACGGGCGCTCGTGTTCGTCGCCGATCAGGACGATGCCGCCCCGGTACCCGGCCTCGCGCAGCGCCTGGGCGGCCTTCGCGCCTCCCAGGGACGCCCCGACGATCACGATCGGCCGCTCGCGCCCGCCGTCCTCCGCCGTTCCCGCCGTGCCCGTGCCCATGCTGAACTCCTCGCTCTCCGGCCGGAATCAGGGGCCAGCCTGCCGCCGTCCGGATGGCGTGTCGAGGGCGTGCCGGGCGCGCCGCGCCATGCTCCCCCTTACGGGTGAACGCGAACCGCTACGGGCGCGGTCAAGGAATTCGCTACGGGGTCATGGCCTCCCGGACCAGCGCGGTGTCGGCGAACTGCTCGAAGCGGACGATCCGGCCGCCGCGCACCGTGAAGTGGTGCGCGACCCGCACCGCGAGCGGCTTTCCGGTGATCTTGTGGACGGCCGTGTAGCGGGCCAGCACCACCACGTTCTCGCCGTCGACCACGTAGGTGTCGTCGTGCGCCGTCCAGTTCTCCCAGGCGGCGGCCAGGCGCTCCATGACGTTGGCGGTGACGCCCTTCGGGGTGCGGTAGGTGCCGGCCAGCGGGAAGCCGGCCATCTCGGTCCACTCCACGTCGTCGGCGAGCGTGGCGCGCAGCGCGGCCAGGTCGCCGTGGGCGGAGGCCAGGTACTGGCGGCGGACCACGTCGGCCGGGGCGGAGGACTCGGCGAACGAGGCGGTGTCCCTCGGGATCTCGATCATCGTCGCTCAGCCCCAGGCCATCTCGCCCATGGCGACCTTGGTGCCGAGGTCGACGGCGATCTTCAGCCCCAGGTCGGGGAAGCGCCGTTCCAGCGCCTCCTTCGCGGCGGTCGCGTCCGGGGCCCGGCCGATCTCGGTCTCGAAGGCGCGCAGGTAGTCCCGGGTGTGACGGACGGAGGTGAGGTCGGTGGCCGCGCCGGCGGTGCGGTGGCCGGCCGCGACGAACTCCGGTTCGAGTGCCTCGATCCCGTCCAACAGGTCGATCCAGGCGGCGCGTTGGGCCGGTTCGGGGGTGTCGGCCGTCCACACGTGCAGGCCCTCGAAGAGCAGCACGCCGCCGAGCACGGCGCGGTGGTGGTGCTGCCAGAGGTAGTGCCGGTCGGGCAGGTGGAAGTCGGCGCCGCGCAGCTCGAACCGGTGCCCCTCGAAGACGAGTTCGTCCCCGTGCAGCAGCTCGGGCCGGACCAGCCGGGTGGGCAGCTCCGGGCCGAGGTGGGCCCAGGCCTTGAGCTTGCCCTCGAACGTCTCCTGGATGTGCTCGACGGTGGAGGCGGTGGCCAGGAACCGTGCCTGGGGGAAGGCGTCCTGGACCTCCTGGGCGCCGAAGTAGAAGTCCGGGTCCCCGTGGCTGACGAAGACCGCGGCCAGCCGCTTGCCGGCGGCGCGGATCCGCTCCACCAGCCGGCGGCCGTCGGAGCGGGTGAACCCGGCGTCCACCAGCAGGGCGTCCTTCGGGCCGGTGACCAGGACGGAGGTCTTGTTGAGCGAGCTGTCGGGGCTGTCGATGATCTCGAAGTCGAGAGCACTCATGGGTCTGTTGTCCTTCCTGCTGCCGGGCACGCCTCGCGGCCAGCATCGGCCTTGCGGGTGCGCTCCGCATCCGGAGGAGGGGCGGGGCCGGGCCCGATCCGACCCGCGCCGTGGGCGTCAGGTCCTCGGGGCCAGTCGCAGCACCGCGAGCGCCCCCAGCAGGGTCGCCCCGGCCAGCACCGGCCACAGCACCCCCGGACCGGCCGCGAGCAGCGCCATCAGCGCCGCCGGCGCCGCCGCCCGGCCCACGCCCGAGGACAGCTCCCAGCGCGCCAGCGCCCGCCCCAGCAGGTGCGGCGGGGCGGCGGCCGTCACCAGGGCCGTCCCCGCACCGGTGTAGAGGATCTCGCCCAGCGTGAACACCACCGAGACCGCCGCGACGCCCGCCGCGCCCGCCGTGCCGCCCAGCGACCCGACCGCCCAGTACCCCAGGTAGGCCAGGGCCAGCGTCACCCCCGAGGCGGCCAGCACCGCCCGCCGCGAACGGTCCGCGAGCCGCAGCACCAGCACCAGCTGCAGCGCGATCACCAGCACCGTGTTGCCCACGAACACGCCCGACGACCACGCCGGGGAGGCGTGCAGGTGCAGCACCAGCAGCGCCGGCAGCGCCACCTCCAGCACGTCGAAGCAGAACGCGTACGGCAGGTTGGCGAGGCTCAGCAGGCTGATCCGCCGCAGCGACTCGCCCTGCTCCCGCACGTCCACCGCCCGGTCGGCGGCCCGCTGCGGCGCGCGCACCCGCAGCGACAGCACCAGCGCGGCGGCGGCCAGGCAGGCCGCGCCCGTCACCCCGGCCAGCACCCGGATCGCGCCCGCCCCGCCGGTCACCACCAGCGTGGCCAGCAGCGCCCCCGCGCCCAGTCCCGCGTTGCGCAGCGACCGCCCGGCCGCCAGCGCGGCGTCCCGCAGGCGGCCCTCGGTCAGCGTGCTGACCACCGCCGCGTGCGTGGTCGGCCAGGACTGGCTGCCCACCCCGATCAGCACCGACGCCGCCACGAACCCCGGCAGGCCGTCCGAGACCAGCAGCGCCAGCGCGCCCGCCGCCCGCACCGCCAACGTGGCCGCCGCCGGCAGGGTCCGGGCGCCGCGGTCGATCCACCGGCCGGTCAGCGGCACCACCAGCAGGCCCGCCACCATCCCCGCCGACATCGTCAGCCCCGCCGCCGCCGCGCCCAGGTGCAGCACCCCGATCCCGTACAGCAGCAGGAACGGCCGCAGCAGGCCGGAGCCCACCGCGTCCACCACCAGCGCGGCCGCGTACCGGGGCCCGCCCGCTGCGGTCAGCAGCCGCAGCAGCGTGGACGGGCCCCCGCGGCTCGCACCGATCGGCGGGGCCGGCGGCACGCCGTCGCGGACGGCGGCGTGGTCATGGACGGACTTCTCCTGGATCAGGCTCATGGCCGGTACCGTCCGCCCTGCCCGGCCCGCCGGGCACGTCGATTGACGCTAACCGTCAATCGACGCGGGAGCGGATCCGGGCGGGTGGCAGGATCGCCGTCGTGAGCGAACCGATCATCGAGAGGCGCGGGTGGGCGAACGCCCCTGCCGGGAGGAGCACGGCGGGCGCATGAGCGTGACCATCGACATCACCGGCCTGCCGGACGAGCGCCTGCTCTTCACACCGTCCCCGCTGGGCGAGCTGACCGCGATGCTGGACGTCCTCGCCGAGCCCGCGCACCACCCCGCGCTGCACGGCTGGGCGTCCAGCACCGCCGCGACGATCCCGCCGGAGCTGTCCGAGCGGCTGCTGGAGGCCGACTTCCTCTGGCGCTCCTCCCGTGCCGACTTCCTCGTCCCCGGCCTGCCCGGCGCCACCCTGGCCGCCGAGCTCGACGCCGTCGACCGGATGGACGACGAGCTGTACGTCGCCGCCGCCCTCGTCACCACCTGCGGCGCCTCCCGGCCGGCCCGCCGGGCGCCCTCCCCGCTCACCGACCCGGTGGCCAACGAACGGGCCCGCGAACTCGCGCTCGCCCGGGGCCCCCGGCAGGCCGCCTTCGCGGACCGGCTGCTCGCCGACCCGCCCGCCGTGCGGGCCCTCGTCCGGCGGATGCTGGAGGACTGCGAGTCCGCGTTCTTCGCCGACGCCTGGCAGCGCGTCCTGCCCGCCCTCGCCGCCGACGCCCGGCGCAAGGCCGATCTGCTGGCCCGGCGCGGCCCCGCCGAGGCGCTGGCCGCGGTCTCACCCTCCGTCACCCTCGACCAGAGCGCCGACGGGCGGCGGCGGATCGTCATCGACAAGCTCCAGGACAACGCCACCAGCGGCACCGAGGGCGGCGGCGTCACCCTCATCCCCACCGCCTTCGGCCGGCCCCACCTCGTGGTGGTGTACACCCCCGGCTGGCGTCCCGTCCTCCAGTACCCCGTCGCCGAGGCGGGCATCCCCGAACCCGTCTCGCTGGCCCTCGTCCAGCAGCGGCTGGAAGCCCTCGCCCACCCCGTCCGGCTGCGCCTGGCCCGCACCATGGCCCGCGGCGCGCACACCACCGGCGAACTCGCCTCCACCTGGCAGCTCAGCGCGCCGGAGGTGTCCCGGCACCTGGCCGTCCTGCGCAAGGCGGGGCTGCTCATCACCCAGCGGCGCGGGCGGTACATGCTCTACCAGCTCGACCTGTCCGGCAGCGCCCGGCTCGGCTCGGACTTCCTGGAGGCGTTGCTGCGGTGACCGGTGTCGTGGTGACCGGCGGGCCGGCGGACCGGCAACGGGTGAGCGGCAACGGGTGAGCGGGAACAGGTGAGCGGGAACAGGTGAGCGGGAACAGCGGGGGAGCGGAACGCGTTCGTCCGGGCATGACCGACGACGCCTCACCCCGCATCCTGCGCTACGCCGCCTTCACCACCCGCCCCGAGGGCGGCAACCCGGCGGGCGTCGTACTCGACGCCGCAGGCCTGACCGACGAGCGGATGCTCGCCATCGCCGCCGAGCTCGGCTACTCCGAGACGGCCTTCCTGACCGCGGGAGCGACCGAAGGCGCCTACGGAGTCCGGTACTTCAGCCCGCTCACCGAGGTGCCGTTCTGCGGCCACGCCACGGTCGCCTCCGCCGTCGCGCTCGCCGCCCGCACCGGCCCCGGGCAGTACGTCTTCACGACGGCCGCGGGCGAAGTCCCCGTCCAGGTCGACCAGGACGCGGAGGGCGTGCTGCGCGCCACCCTGACCAGTGTCGAGCCGCAGGTGGAGGACGTGACCGAGGCCGACGTCGACGAAGTCCTCGCCCTGCTCGGCTGGGCCCGCACCGACCTGGACCCGACCCTGCCGCCCCGGATCGCCTACGCCGGCGCCCGTCACCTCGTCCTCGCCGCCGCCACCCGTGACCGCCTGGCCCGCCTCGACTACGACTTCGACGGCCTCGCCGCCTACACCCGGGCCCGCGACCTGGTGACCCTCCAACTCGTCTGGCGCGAGGCCGCGGACGTCTTCCACGTCCGCAACCCCTTCCCGGTCGGCGGCGTCGTCGAGGACCCGGCCACCGGCGCTGCCGCGGCCGCCTTCGGCGCCTACCTGCGGGAGCAGGGCGCGGCGGCGGCCCCGGCGGTGCTGACCCTCCACCAGGGCGAGGACCTGGGCCGCCCGGGCGTGCTCCACGTGGAACTGCGGACGGCGGACAGCCGGATCCGGGTGTCCGGCGCGGCGGTGGCGATCCCGTAGCGCGAACGCGATCGGCCCGGTCCCGGCCCGAGGCGTCCGGAAATTCGCTCGCGTACCGGGCCCGGGTGGGCGAAGCTGCCCGGATGCAGCGAGCGAGCGAACGCACCGTCACGGTCCATCTCACCCACGGGGCCGAGTACTTCGGCGCCGTGGGCCCGTTCCAGGCGGCGGGCGGGTGGTGGTCGTCGGTGGACGGGGTGGGGGCGCGGACGGCCGAACTCGCCGGGGTGCCGGTGCTGGTGCTGCGGCTGGTGGAGGGGCGGGGCGAGCAGGGCGGGCGCGGCGGGCACGGTGGGCAGGTGTGGTACCACGCCGAGGCGCTGGAGCGGCCGACGGCCGTCGAGGCCCGGCCGCTGGACGCCGGGACGGCCGCGCTGCTCGGCCCCGCCGAGCGCCGCGCGGCCTGGGCCACGCCGGCCGGGTTGGGGGAGGCGCTGGCCTGGGCGGAGGCGGAGCTGGCCGGGGCGGGCCGTCCGGTCGCCGGCCCGGCGCGGCAGATCCGGACCTGGAACCTGTCGGGCCTCCTCCGCCTCCCGACGGCCACCGGCCGTGACGCCTGGCTGAAGACCACGACGCCCGCCTTCAACGCCCGGGAGGGCGAGGTGATCGCGCTGCTCGGCGGCGTCGACCCGGGCCTCGTGCCGCCGGTGCTGGCCGCCGACCCGGCGGGCGGATGGCTGCTGCTGGACCACGTGCCCGGCGAGGACTGCTGGTCGCCGTCCCTTGACACCGTCGAGGAGGTGGTGCCCCGGCTGGTCGCCGCCCAGGCGGCGCTGGCCGCCGACGGGCGAGCGGCGAAGGCCGGGCTTCGCGACCGGACGCCCCGCGCCCTGCTCGCCCAGGCGCAGGCGCTGCTCGACCGGCTCCCCGGCGAGACCGACCTGACGCCCGGGGAACTGGCCGACGTCCGCCGACTGGTCGCCGAACTGCCGGCGCTGCTGGAGGAGTTGGCGGCCTGCGGCCTCCCCGAGACCCTGGTGCACGGCGACTTCCACCCCGGCAACTGGCGCTCAGACGGCGAGCGTCCGGTGGTCGTCGACTACGCCGACTCCTGCCTCGGCCACCCCGCCCTGGACGGGCTGCGCCCGCGCGCCTACCTCGCGCCGGAGCGCTGGCAGCACCTCGTCGAGGTCTGGCTGAAGGCCTGGAGCGAGCACGCGCCCGGATCCCGGCCGTGGCGCGCGCTGGAGCTGGTCGAGCCGCTGTACCACCTGTCCTACGCGCTGCGCTACCAGGAGTTCCTGGACCACATCGAGGAGAGCGAACGCCCGTACCACGCCGGCGACCCGGCCGCCGAGCTGCGCGCGGCACTGGCCTGCGGCGTTCCCGACCTCACAGGTCGGAACACCTAGACTGCCGGGGTGGATCGGACGACGCCAGGCCCCGTGCTCCCGGAGCTGCCGCTCCAGGAACTGGAGTGCTTCTCCGTCCTGGTGCGCCAGTTGCACTTCGGGCGGACGGCGCAGCTCCTGGGCGTCTCGCAGGGCCGGGTCTCCCAGCTGATCAAGCGGCTGGAGGGCCGGGTCGGCGCCCCGGTGTTCGAACGCACCAGCCGGCGGGTCGAGTTGACCGAGCTGGGGCGCGAGCTGGCCGAGCAGGTGGTGCCCGCCGTCGACCGGCTCCGGGAGGGCTTCGAGGCGACCCGCGCCCGGGCCGCCTCGACGGACCGGCCGCTGCGCCTGGGGTTCCAGTGCGCCGTGTACGAGCCGGTGGCCAGGGCGATCGCGGGCCTTGCGGAGGGGGCGGCCCAGCTCGTCGAACTGTCCTGGGGCGATCCGTTCTCCCACCTGGGCCGGGGCGAGGTCGACCTGGCCATCGTGCTGTCCCCGTGCCGGGAGGACGGCCTGCGGGTGCTGCTGGAGTTCTCGCGGCAGCCGATGTATGTCGCCCTCTCCGCCGGGCACCGCCTGGCCGGGGCCGCGAGCGTCTCGGCGGACGAACTGGCCGGGCTGGCGCTGATCGAACCGCGTGGGCCCGCCCCGGACTACTGGCGCCGGGCGAACGCCCCGCGGCGGACGCCGGACGGGCGGGAGCTGGCCTACCCGGCGGGCGCGGCCACGCTCCAGGAGGGGCTGTCGACGGTGGCCAGCACCCGCCTGGGGCTGCTGCTGTGCGAGGCGAGCACGGCGTACGTCCAGCGGCCGGACATCCGCTATCTGCCGGTGCCGGGCCTGGAGCCGTCCACGCTGCTGGTGGTGCAGGGCGAGCGGCCGCCGCACCCGCTGGCCGGGGCCTTCGTGCGGGCGCTCACCGCCGTGGGCGCGTGACGGCGGCGAGCAGCAGTCCGGCCGCCGTGATCAGCGACGCCGTGAGGAGCACGGCGTGGGTCCCGGCCCGGTCGATGACCAGGCCGCCGGCGAGCGAGCCCAGCGCGATGCTCGCGTTGAACACGCCCGCCCACAGCGCCGCCGAGGCCTCGATCCGGGTGGGGTCGGCGATCCGGACCCAGGTCTGGGTGGAGATCGAGACCCCGCCGTACGAGGCGCCCCAGACGACGAGCGCGATCAGCACCGCCACCACGCTCCCGGTGAGGAGCGGCAGGAGGGCGGTGGCGAGCGCGACGCCCGCGAGGGCGGTGGTCACGGCCGCCTTGGGGCGCCGGCCGGCCGCCGGGCCGAGGGTGAAGTTCCCGGCGACGCCGGCCAGTCCGTAGACCAGCAGGCAGGCGGCGATGACGCCGCTGCTGAGGCCCGCGTCGAGTTCGAGCACCGGCCGTACGTACGTGTAGCCGGTGAAGTGGCCGAGCACGACCAGCGCCGTGACGGCGAGTCCGGCGGCGACTCCCCGGCTGCGCAGCGCGTCCGCGATCCGGTCGAGCCGGCCGCGCTCGTGGACGGGGAGGGCGGGGAGCGTGCGGGCGAGGACGGCGGCGGACACCGCGCCGAGCAGGGCGAGGGCCCAGAACGCGGAGCGCCAGCCGAGCAGCGCCGCGAGGTAGGTGCCAAGGGGGACGCCGAGCACCGAGGCGATGGAGACGCCGGAGAAGATCAGCGTGGTGGCGAGCGCGATCCGCGGCCCGTCGGCGAGGCGTGGGCCCAGCCCCGCGGTGATGCCCCACACGACGCCCATCGCGAGGCCGAGCAGGACACGGCCGGCGGCCAGCACGGGGTAGTCGGGGGCGAGCGCGGTGAGCGCGTTGGCCAGCGACAGCAGCAGCATGAAGGCGACCAGCACGTGCTTGCGGTCCCGGAGCCCGATGAGCGCGGGAACGAACGGGGACAGGGCGGCGGCGAGGAGCCCGGTGATGGTCAGGGAGAGCCCGGTGACGCCGTCGGAGACGCCGAGGGTCTTCGAGACGGGGGTCAGCAGCCCCACGGGCATCATCTCGGCGGAGACCACGGTGAAGGTGGCGAGGGCCACGGCGGTGATCGGTGCCCAGCGGGGCGGGCTGCCGGGGGCGGTCGGGGGCGCGAGGGTGTCGGCGTCGGTCATGGAGCCAGCCCATCAGCCGCGCCGAGGGCGGAACAAGATCGATGAGCTCATCCGTCGATTAGCCTGGCTCATCGATCCAGGGATGCCCCCGGCGCCGCCGGCCGTGGTGCGGCAGGCGGCGCCGGGGCGCGGTCACTCCGGCGGGGCGATCCGGTAGCCGCCCGCGGCCGAGTAGAGGGTCAGCGCCTCGACCGGGCAGAAGTCGACCGCGTCGGCCAGTGCCTCCGTCAGCTCGGCACCGTCGGCCGCGTAGTCGGCCACCGGCTCGGCCAGCCCGTCGGCGCCGAGTGCCAGCGAGCCGGGGGCGCTCAGGGCGCACATCCCGGAGCCGATGCAGCGGTCCCGGTCGACCCGGACGACCACCGCGTCGGCGCCCGTCCCCGGGGTAGCCGTCACCAGGCGACCTGGAGGGTCTCGGGGCTGCGGGTGAGCAGGCCCTTCCGCCAGTCGATCTCCTCGACGGGCCCGGTCAGGCGCAGCGAGGGCAGCCGGCGGGCCAGGCGGTGCAGGGCGAGTTCGAGCTCCATCCGGGCCAGCCAGGCGCCCAGGCAGTGGTGCGGCCCGGCCCCGAAGGTCAGCATCGGCGCGGCCAGCGGGGAGAACAGCTCGGTGAGCAGGTCCCCGGTGAAGACCGACGGGTCGTGGTTGGCGGCGCCGGTGTCGGCGGCGACGACGCTGCCGGCCGGGATGACCACCCCGCCGATCTCGACGTCCTCGATGGTGCGGCGCAACAGGCCGGGCAGGTGCTTGGCGTCGCCGAGCGGGACGGCGCGCAGGATCTGCTCGGTCGCGGCGGTCGCGCTGGCCTCGTCGGCGGCGAGCCGCTGCCAGGCCTCGCGGCCGTCGGCGAGCAGGTAGACGAGCGCGTTGCCAAGGCTGGTCATGGTGGTCTCGTGGCCGGCCACGACGAGGCCGATGACCAGCGTGACCAGCTGCCGCTCGGTGATCGATCCGTCCTCGGCGGCGGCCGCGAGCAGGCTGCTGACCAGGTCCTCGCCGGGGTCGGCGCGGCGCTCGGCGATCACGGCGGCGCCGAAGCCGGCGAACTCGGCCATGGCGGTGGCGATCTCCTCGGCCGTGTAGGCGGTGGCGGAGAGCGCGTGGTCGCTCCAGTGCGCGAGCTTCTTGCCGTCCAGGTTGTCCAGCCCCATCAGCCGGCTGATCACGTGGACCGGTAGCGGCCGGGTGTAGCCGGCCACGATGTCGGCGGGGGAGCCGTGGTCGATCAGCTCGTCGATCAGGGCCTCGACCACCGAGGCGACCCAGGGCCGCCAGCGGGCGATCGCGCGCGGGGTGAAGGCCCGCTGCACGGTGCGGCGCAGCCGCTGGTGCTCGGTGCCGTCGATGTTCAGCAGGCCCTGCGGGTCGTCGAGGATGTTGGGGATGGCGGTGATCGGCGGCGCGTCCGGCTCGTACAGCGGGGCGCGGCCCAGGCGCGGGTCGGTCAGCACCTGCCGCACGTCCGCGTGGCGGCTGACCAGCCAGACGGGCGTGCCGGTGGGCAGCGCGGCGAGCCGGGGCGGGCCGGGCTCCAGGCTGCGCAGGCAGTGCAGCGGGATGAGCGGGACGGTGCCGGTTCCGGCACCGGTCGCACTGTTCTCGGCGGACATCCGTACTCCAGACTCCAGGGCGGGGGGCCGCGCGTGACGGCCCGACGGGGGGTGGAACCGGGATGGTGCGGGGACGGGTGGGGCGGGCCGGCGGGCGGCTCGGCCCGGGCCGGGTCCGGCGGACCGGGACGAACGGCGGATCGGGTGGGACGAACGGCGGATCGAAGGCGGAAGCGAAGGCGAACGCGGACCGGAACGGGGGATGGCGCGAATCGTGCGACGGCGTACGGTCGGTACGCCTCGGCGCGGACGGCGCGCGGTGGCGCACCGTCGGGTGGGGCGGATGTGCTGAGCGTGGTCGCGTGGACCGCTTCTGCTACGACCGTACGTGGGCGGTGGCGCGCGCGTCAGCGGCACTTCCAGCCAACGGCGCTCCTTTCCGGGCACTTCGAGGCACGCTGACGGGCGCTCGGCGCCGCCCGCGCGCCCTGCCCTGCGGGCCGCGCCGGGGGCCCGGCGGATATCTCGACGGCATATGACGCCCGCGCGGCAGGTGCGGTGAGCCGGATCACCGGGCCCGCCCCGTCGGTGCCCGTCGCTACGGGCGCTACGCTTCGTGGGCAGTCGTTTGTCGCAGGTCACGCCGGTGCAGAGCCGCATCGGCCGACGGAGGTGGAATCGGATGGCCCAGCAGGTCAAGGCAGTCATCGCGCGCGCCAAGGGCGCGCCCGTGGAGGTGACCACGATCGTGGTGCCGGACCCGGGGCCGGGCGAGGCGGTGGTCAAAATCCAGGCCTGCGGGGTCTGCCACACCGACCTCCACTACCGCGAGGGCGGCATCAACGACGAGTTCCCGTTCCTGCTCGGGCACGAGGCGGCGGGCGTCGTCGAGTCGGTCGGCGAGGGCGTCACCGAGGTCGAGCCGGGCGACTTCGTCGTCCTCAACTGGCGCGCGGTGTGCGGCCAGTGTCGCGCCTGCCGGCGCGGCCGCGCGCAGTACTGCTTCAACACCCACAACGCCAAGCAGAAGATGACGCTGCTGGACGGCACCGAGCTGTCCCCGGCGCTGGGGATCGGCGCGTTCGCCGAGAAGACCCTGGTCGCGGCCGGCCAGTGCACCAAGGTCGACCCGGCGGTCTCGCCGGCCGTCGCCGGCCTGCTGGGCTGCGGTGTGATGGCGGGCATCGGCGCCGCCATCAACACCGGGGGCGTCGGCCGCGGCGACTCGGTCGCGGTGATCGGCTGCGGCGGCGTCGGCGGCGCGGCGGTGATGGGCTCGCGGCTGGCGGGCGCGGCGAAGATCATCGCCGTCGACATCGACGACCGCAAGCTGGAGACGGCCCGCAAGCTCGGCGCCACCCACACCGTCAACTCCCGCAGCACCGACCCGGTCGAGGCGATCCGGGAGCTGACCGGCGGCAACGGCGCGGACGTGGTGGTCGAGGCGGTCGGCCGCCCGGAGACCTACAAGCAGGCCTTCTACGCCCGCGACCTCGCCGGCACCGTCGTCCTGGTCGGCGTGCCCACGCCGGAGATGACGCTGGAGCTGCCGCTGCTCGACGTGTTCGGCCGCGGCGGCGCGCTGAAGTCCTCCTGGTACGGCGACTGCCTGCCCTCGCGGGACTTCCCGATGCTGATCGACCTCCACCTCCAGGGCCGCCTGGACCTCGGCGCGTTCGTCACCGAGACCATCGAACTCGACGCGGTGGAGCAGGCGTTCGAGCGCATGCACCAGGGCGACGTGCTCCGTTCGGTCGTGGTCCTGTGAGCGAGCGTAGCGAGCGAACCATCGAGAGGTGCGCATCGGGCGAAGCACCTGCCGAGCGAAGCGAGGTGGGCGCATGAGTCCGCGCATTGACCGGCTGGTGACGGCCGGGACCTTCGAACTCGACGGCGGCAGCTGGGAGGTGGAGAACAACGTCTGGATCGTCGGCGACGACGAGCAGGCGGTGGTGATCGACGCCGCGCACGACGCCGACGCGATCGAGGCCGCGCTCGGCGGGCGCCGGCTGCTGGCGATCGTCTCCACCCACGCGCACAACGACCACATCGACGCCGCCCCGGCCCTCGCCGCCCGCACCGGCGCGCCGATCCTGCTGCACCCGGACGACCTGCCGCTGTGGAAGCTCACCCACCCCGACCGTCTCCCGGACGGCGAACTCGCCGACGGGCAGCGGATCGAGGTGGCCGGCACCGAGCTGACCGTCCTGCACACCCCGGGTCACGCCCCGGGCGCGGTCTGCCTGTACGCGCCGGAGCTCGGCACCGTCTTCACCGGCGACACGCTGTTCCACGGGGGCCCGGGCGCGACCGGCCGGTCGTTCTCGCACTTCCCGACGATCATCGACTCGATCCGTGAGCGGCTGCTGTCGCTCCCGGCCGAGACGGTGGTCCGCACCGGCCACGGCGACCCGACCACCATCGGCGCCGAGGCCCCGGCCCTGCCGGACTGGATCGCCCGCGGGCACTGACGATGAACGGCCCCCGGAGCACTGCGCGTGCTCCGGGGGCCGTAGCATCGCGATCATGGCCCATGATCCCCGCGACCTCGACGACGCCTTCCTCGCCTTCTGGCGGGAGCGTCACATCGCCACCCTGACCACCGCTCGCCCGGACGGCTCGCCGCACGTGGTGCCGGTCGGCGTGACGTACCAGCCGGAGACCGGGACGGCCCGGGTGATCACCAGCCGCACCAGCCGCAAGGCCCGCAACGTGGCGGCGGCCGGCCCGCAGGGCCTGCGGGTCGCGGTCTGCCAGGTGGACCGGGCACGCTGGTCGACCCTGGAGGGCGTGGCCGTCGTCCGGGACGAGCCGGAGCAGGTCGCCGACGCCGAGCGGCGCTACACCGAGCGCTACCGCGAACCCCGGGCGAACCCGGACCGGGTGGTCATCGAGATCGCCGTCGACCGCGTCCTCGGCCGGCCCTGAGAGCCCTGCTCCCGGGCTTCCTCACGCGTGGCCCGCGCCCATCCTGAGCGCGAGCTCGCGGGCGTGGTCGGCCGCCGCCGGGCCCCGGCCGGCGTCGGGCGCCTCGGAGAGGAAGACGAGCGCCAGCATCAGCGCGGCGTCCAGCCGGCCCACGACCAGGCACGGATCGTCGTCGGCCGGGGCGGTCGCCGTCCTCGCGTACCCGCTGCGGACCGCCGCCGGGTCGAGGTCGTTCTCCGGGTACCGGGCGTACTCGACGAGCCGGCCGAACTCCAGGGCCGGGGGCCCGAGCAGGGCGTTCGACCAGTCGAGCAGGGCGACCGCCCGCCCCTGGTGGCGGCGGATGTTGGCGCTGCGCACGTCGAGGTGCAGCAGGCTGTCCTCGGTGAAACCGGCGAGGTGGCCGGCGATCAGGGAAGCGGCCGGCGGCTCGGGCCAGTCGCAGACGCGGCGGCCGATCTCGGCCCAGCGGCGCCCGATGCGTGCGGCGATCGCCGCCGCCGTGCCGGTTCCCTCCGCCGCGACGGGCCTCAGCTGCGGCGGCGGCACCCGGTGGAGCCGCGCGAGGAGGTGACCCAGCTCGAAGGAGTCGAGGTCCGAGCCGTCGTCGGGGACGTAGGCGGACAGCAGTACGTCGGGGGCGGCCGGGTCGTCCGCCAGGACGAGCTCCCTCGGCTGCGCGACCGGCAGGCCGTGGGCGGCCAGGTGCTTCGCGATGGCGTACTCCTGCCGGAGCAGGGTCCGGGTGTCCACGTGGGGGTCGTTGGCGTTCGACTCGAACCGCTGGCGCGCGAGCCGCACCGCGACGGGCTGCCCGTCCCGCGCCTGCGCCCGGAACACGGAGAACTCCAGTCCCTGGCCGACGAGTTCCAGGCCGCTCAGGCCCCACCGCTCGGCCAGGTCGTCCAACGCGGCGAATCGCTCACTCATGTGCACCTTCGGGGTTTCGCGGTCGCAGGTCGGCCTGCGTCTTTCACCACCAGTGTGAAGGCGCCGGGCGGGCACGTCAGGCGTTCACCGGAGACAGCGCGGGATGGCGCGGGTGCGGCTCCTGCCCGGCTCAGCCCCGGTTGTGGTCGCCGGCCGCGCCGTCGAGGAGTTCGCGCAGGATGTCCATGTGGCCCGCGTGCCGCGTGGTCTCCGTCACCATGTGGATGAGCACCCAGCGCAGCGACACGGCGTCGCCGAACCAGGCCTTGCCCAGGTCGTCGAGGTCGAGCTCGCCGATCATCTGGTCGGCGGCGGCGGCGGCGCGGGCGCGGGCGTAGTAGGCCAGGACGTCCTCGGTGGACTCGTGCGGCTCCACCCTCATGTCGGAGGTCTCGTCGGCCTCCAGGTCGAAGGGCAGGGGCCCCGTCCCGCGGCCGAACGCCTCGCAGAACCAGCCCGGCTCGGCACCCCCCGGGTGCTTGACCAGGCCCGGCAGGTTCGTCCCCGACGGGGTCATCGGTCGCCGCAGCTGCTCGTCGTCCAGGCCGTCCGCCCGGGGTGGCGCCGCGTCAGGCGGAGCGGTGGTAGGAGGTGAGCGAGATCCGGACCGGGCCGTCGTCGGCCGTGGCGAGGATGCGGATGATGGCGATGTCCTGGCCACCCTGGGCGCGGACGCAGAAGCTGCGGTCGGTGCGCAGGGCGTTGAAGGGCAGGGAGGAGACCGGCTGGGTCTCGACGCCCTTGACGCAGTCGGGGAGGGTGAGCCGGCCGGTCGGCGCGACGTAGGCGTCGCTGTCCTCGGGGATGGAGAACTCGCCGGCGTGGCGGCCCAGGTACCAGGTGGAGGCGTCCTGGGCGGTGACCTTCCCGGCCTTGAGGTCGAACTCGTAGGTGGGGTCGGGGGAGGTGAGTTCGAGGTTGGTGTGGACGGCGGTGTACCCGGCGGCCGTCGTGGTGGTGGCGGCGGCGGTGGTGGCCTGGCCGGGGGCCGGGGCGGTGGTGGCGGCGCCGGCGGACGGGGCGAGGCCGGCGGCGACGTTCTGGTCGTCGAGGTCGTCGAGGTACTCGGGATCGAGCAGGACGAACGCGGCCGCGGCGCCGACGAGGAGGGCGGCGGTGGTCAGGAGCACGGTGCGGGTGCGGGTGCGGGTGCGGGTGTGCCGGCGGGCCGGGGCGGCGGGCTCGGGTCTGTCGGGGGCCGGTTGCAGCCGGGTGGGCGGCGGGGCGGGGAGGCCGAGCGTGGTCGGGGCGTCGGCCGCGGCCCGGGCCGGGGAGAGGACGGTGGCGGGCGGGGCGGGTGTGCCGGGCGTGGTCGGCAGGTCGCTGTGGCGGCGGATCGCGCTGCTGACCCGCTGGGGCAGCCAGTCGTCGGAGAAGCGGAGCTCGCCGCCGGTGGCGGGGTGCCGGCGGGCGGCCTCGATCAGCTGGGCGGTGCCCGGCCGGTCCTCGGGGCGCTTGGCCAGGCAGAGCCGGACCAGTTCGTGCAGTCCGGGCGGCAGCTGGGAGAGGTCGGGCTCCTCGTGCACCGCCCGGTACAGCGAGGCGGGCTCGGGCCCGTCGCCGAAGGGGGGAGTGCCGGAGCCGACGTAGGCGATCAGGGCGCCCAGCGCGAAGACGTCGGTGGCCGGGGCGGCGGACAGGCCGAGGGCCTGTTCGGGGGCCATGAAGCCGGGCGAGCCGATCCGCAGACCGGTGCCGGTGAGCGGGCTGGCGTCGGCGGCCCGGGCGATGCCGAAGTCGATGACGCGGGGGCCGTCGGTGGCGACGAGGACGTTGCCGGGCTTGAGGTCGCGGTGGACGACGCCCGCCGCGTGGATCGCCTGGAGGGCCTCGGCGATGCCGGCGAGGAGCAGCAGGACGCTCCGTTCGGGCAGCGGTCCGTAGTGCTGGACGACCTGCTGGAGGGAGGGACCGGGCACGAAGGTGGTGGCCAGCCAGGGAGTGGCGGCGTCGGTGCCCGCGTCGACCACCTGGGCGGTGTAGAGGCCGTGGATGCGCCGGGCGCTGGCGACCTCCTGGGCGAAGCGGTGCCGGAACTCGGGATCCTCGGCGAGTTCGGGCCGGACGACCTTGAGCGCGACCGGCCGCCCGCCGGGGGTGTAGGCCAGGTAGACGAGGCCCATGCCGCCTGCGCCGAGCCGCGCGCAGAGGCGGTAGCCGCCGACCTCGCGGGGGTCGTCCGGGGACAGCGCCTGGAACGCCGTGGGCGACGGGGCGCCGAAGGGCTCTGCGGTCATGCTGGCTCCCAGCGGGTCGTGCGGGTGGGACGGGGGAGTGGCGGAGCGGGGGCGGGGCACAGCGAGGGTGCGGCGGGTGGGCCGGGGCCCGGGCGGACGCCGGTGTCGTGAAGCGCACCGGATCATACCCCGACTGGGATTTCAGTCAGGAATGGGGTCCTCCGGTCGGTCGGTGCCCCGTCCGGGTAAGGTGATTCCTTGTGGCTGACCGTCGAACCTTGATCATGGAAGCGGCTGCGCGGGTCATCGCCCGGCGCGGCGTCCGCGGGCTGCGCGTGGAGGAACTGGCGGCGGAGGCGGGTGTGTCCACCGCGCTGATCTACTACCACTTCAAGGACCGCGCGGGGATCCTCCGCGCGACGCTGGAGTTCATCAACGACCGGGCCGAGCGCTACACGACGGAGCGCGCGGCGGACGCGCCGCCGCTGGACGCCCGGGGCGAGCTGGAGCAGACGCTGCTGCTGGAGCTCCAGGACACCCCCGAGGTGCGGGAGAACAGCACGGCCTGGGGCGAGCTGCGGGCGAGTGCGGTGTTCGACCCCGAGCTGCGGGAGGACCTGGCCCGGGCCACCCTCGTCTGGGTTCAGGAGGTCGCGGAGTTGCTCGGACAGGTGCGGCCGATGAACGGGGCCGCCGCCCTGGCGGCCTCGGCCGAGCGGCTGACCGCGCTGCTGGAGGGGCTGAGCGTCCGTTGGCTCAGCGGCAGCCTGCCGGTGGCGCACGCGCGCGAGCTGATGGCCGGCGCGATCGAGGCCGAAGTGGAGCGACTGCGCGGGTAGCGCGCGTCGCGTTCCGGCCCCGGGCGAGGCGGCCCGGGGCCTTCTCGCGTGCCGGGGCCTTCTCGCGCGCCGGGCCTCTTCCCGGGCCGGGCCTTTTCCCGTGTCGGGGCCGGCTGGGCAGTTCCATGATCTGGAGCTTGACTGAAAATTCAGTCAATGTCAGAGTTGCGGCTGCGGGGCCACCGGTCACTCGGTGGGCAATACTTGATTCGGAGATCGTCATGAGCAACACCCACGGTGACAACCGCTCCCTGTTCGACCGCCTCTTCGGGGCCCCGCCCCCGCACCAGGCGGAGCACGGGCTGCCGTACGCCGGCGAGGCCGGGCTCCCGCAGTGGTGGGTGGACCGCGACGACGTCCCGCACGCCCGCACCTGGATGTCCTGGCCGTCCCGCAAGTCCGTCTGGGGCCGGCAGCTGGCGGGTGTCCAGCAGGACATCGCGCTCATCGCCCGGACGATCGCCCGATTCGAGCCGGTGGTCATGTGTGCCCCGGACGACTACAGCGTCCGGGAGGCCCGGTCCCTGTGCGGATCCGCCGTCACCGTGACGGACGCCGTCCCCACCGATGACCTCTGGATGCGGGACACCGCCCCGGTGTTCCGGCGCGACGGCTACGGGCGGCTCGACGCCGTCGGCCTCAACTTCAACGGCTGGGGCGGCAAGCAGACCCACCGCGACGACGCGGAGGTCGCGCGCGGCATCGCCGAGATGCTCCGACTCCCCTTCTCCTACGCGGAGTTCGTCGGCGAGGGCGGCTCGGTCGAGACCGACGGCGACGGCACCCTGATGGCCACCGAGAGCAGCCTGGTCAACAAGAACCGCAACCGGGGCATGAGCCGGGACGAGATCGAGGAGGCCGTCCTGGAGGTGTACGGCGCGGACAAGATGATCTGGGTCCCCGGGATCAAGGGCCGGGACATCACCGACGACCACATCGACGTCACCTCCCGGTTCGTCCGGCCGGGCGTCGTCCTGGTGCAACTGCCCCCGGCGGACCGCCACGACGTCTGGGCCCGGGACGCCCGCGAGCAGTTCGACATCCTCTCCCGGGCCACCGACGCCAGGGGCCGCCGGCTCCGGGTGATCCGGGTGGACGGCCCCGACACCGTCCGCTCGCGGGACTCGAAGTTCGTCGACTCGTACCTGAACTTCCACGTCGTCAACGGGGGCGTGATCGCGGCGCAGTTCGGCGACGTGTACAAGGACGAGGCCGCCCGGCGCACCCTCGCCGAGGCCTTCCCCGGGCGCGAGGTCGTCCAGCTCGACGTCGACCGCCTGATGGCCGGGGGCGGCGGCATCCACTGCTCCACGATGCAGGAACCGCTGCCTTAGGGCCTGTCCGGTCGGCCCGGGAGACGTTCGGCCCGCCAGCCCGCGATCTCCGTGCCGATCGCCTCGCCGAGCAGGCTGCGCGCGCGGTCGAGCGGCAGCGAGCCGCTCAGCCACCGGATGGAGAGGCCCTCCAGGAGTGCGGTGAGGCGTTCGGCGGAGGCCGCGTGCGCGGGCGCGGTGCCGAACGGGTGGGCGCGGCCGAGCAGGCCGGCGATCTCGTGCACCCAGGTGTGGGTGGCCCTGGCCAGGTCCTCGCGGAGGCGGGACTCGAAGACCGCGCTGGCCCGCAACTCGCCCCAGGCGGTGCTGTTCTCGCGGACCTCGGTGGAGTCCTGGAGTTCCAGCAGCAGGGCCTGGGCCAGTTCGCTCCAGGGGTCGTTCGCGGGCGCCCCGGGCTCCGGTTCGGCGGTGTAGCGGTCGGCCCGTTCGCCGATGAACTCCAGGGTCTCGCGGAGGATCCCGGCGCGGTCGGTGAAGTGGTAGTAGATCAGCGAGGTCGACACCCCGGCCGCGGCCGCCAGTTCCCCCACCCGCAGTCCGCGTACGCCGCGTCGCGCGATGAGTCTCGTGGCCGCTCTCAGTATCTCTGTTCGACGGTCTGGCATGGTGGTCCACTGTACTCGAATTATTGACTGAACTTTCAGTCTCTCCCGGGAGGTGCCCACCCGGCCCACCCGGCCCACCCGGCCCGGCGGATCGCCCGATTCGCCCGATCGGCGCCGCGCGGGCTCGCCGCCGGACCCGCCGGCCGCCCCTACTGTCGGATATCGCCCGTTTCGGGGTGGAATCCGTGTCAACGAGGGGACCTGCCGTGAGAGAACCCGCCCTGTCCCGCCGGGCCGTGCTGCGCTCCGGGGCGGCCGTGGCCGTGGTCGCGATGGTGGAAGGCTGCGGTTCGTCGGGGGCCTCGTCCCCGAAGGACGAGCCGACCACGGCCGCCGGCACGGGCACGGGAGGAGCCGCGAGCGCCGCGGCGTCGTACGCGATGCCGGCCGAGTGGCGTCCGCACACCAGGACGTTCATGGCCTGGCCGGCCCTCGACTCGGTGTGGGGCGACCAACTGCCCGCCGTCCGCCAGGACATCGCGCACGTCGCGCAGGCCGTCGCCCGGTTCGAACCGGTGGTGCTGATGGCCCGACCGGACCAGAGCGCCGCGGCCCGGCAGCTGTGCGGCTCCAGCGTCGAGGTCCTCGACCTGGCGGTGGACGACCTGTGGGCCCGCGACACCGGCCCGACCTTCGTCACCGGCCCGGCAGGGCTGGCCGGCGTCGACCTCAACTTCAACGGCTGGGGCGGCAAGCAGACCCACGACAACGACGCCAAGGTCGCCCGGAACCTCCTCGACCACTACGGGATCCGGCGCATCCAGGCGCCGATCACCGGCGAGGGCGGCGCGATCGAGGTCGACGGCGAGGGCACCCTGATGGCCACCGAGAGCTCGTGGGTCAACTCGAACCGCAACCCGGGCACGAGCCGCGACCAGATCGAGGGGGCCCTGAAGGACCTGTTCGGCGTCCAGAAGGTCATCTGGTTCGCCGGCGTGGCCGGGCAGGACATCACCGACTGCCACATCGACGCCCTGGCCCGGTTCGCGGAGCCGGGCGTGGTCGTCATCCACCGCCCCGGCCCCGACACGCCGCCGGACATCTGGTCCCGCGCCTCCGACCAGGCCTTGCAGGTGCTCGGCTCCACCACCGACGCCAAGGGCCGCAAGCCGCGGATCGTGGAACTCGCCGAACCCGACCTCACCGGGCAGCCGGACCGGGGCAAGGACTTCCTGGCCACCTACCTCAACTACTACGTCGTCAACGGGGCGGTGATCATGCCCCAGTTCGGGGACAAGGCCTCCGACGACCGGGCGGCGGGCGTGCTGGCCGACCTCCACCCCGGCCGCGAGATCGTCCCGGTGAGCATCAACGCCATCGCGGCCGGCGGTGGCGGCATCCACTGCTCGACCCAACAGCAGCCCGAGGCCGCCGGGGCCTCCGGCGGCTCCTCGGGCCCGGCCTGACCGATCGGTCCGAGCGGCCGGGCCCGCCGGCCGACCTGGCCTGAGGAGCCGCCGGGCCTGACCGATCGGCCGGGCCGCGCCGAGCCCGGAAGCCGGGGCGGCGCAGCACGGCCGATCGGGCCGTTCCCGGACGGTCAGCCCGTGATCGGCCGGCTGTCCAGGCGGACGTGGTCGACCGCCCAGTACCAGTTGTTGCCCGCGTCGTACATCCGGAACTTCAGCGTCACCGCCTGCGCCCCCGCCGGGACGGCGAGGCGGCGGGTGACGAGGGTGTTCTGGACGTCCTTGCCGGCGTTGTCGTTGCCGGTGGCGTCGGCGCTGTAGAAGACCAGGCGGGTCTCCGTGCCGTTGTCGAACACGGCGGTGACGGACGCCTTCTGCGGGGCCTCCTGCCGGTAGTGCGAGTCGAAGGCCAGGTACAGGGTGTCGGCGCCGGCCGGGAGGCGGACGGCGGGGGAGACGAGCGTGGAGTCGAAGACGCCCTTCCGGGAGGGGGAGCCGGTGTCGTCCCAGTCGTCCGGGTCGGCGACGGCGAGGACGCCCAGGCCGCGGGTGAAGTTGCCGCGGTCCTGCCCGGCCGGGGTGGACCACTCCCGCTTGGTGTGGAAGGTCCAGCCCTGGAGACGGACGGTGCCCTGCGGCATGCCGGGGGCGTTGACCACCGACCAGCCCTGCGGCGCCTGAGCCGTCCAGCCGAGCACGCCGTCCTGCGGCTGGAGCACGCCGGCCAGCGACTCGAAGTCCTCGCCCAGCAGGTGGCCGGCCATCACGGGGGCGGGGCGGGCGGCGAGTTCGCCGTCGGCGATCGCGAAGCGGTCGCCGGCCAGCGCCCGGGCGGTGACCAGGATCCGGTGGGTGGCGCCGTCCGGCAGCTGGGCGGGCGGGGTGACCTCCCAGACGGCGGTGGCGGTGGCGCCGGCGGCGAGCGAGGCGGGCGGCGCGGTGACGGCGGTGACCGTCCAGCCCGGCGGGACGACCGGCTGCGCCTCGACGGCGGTGAGCGCGGCGGTGGCGGTGAGCACGGCCGAGACCCGGGCCGGGCGGCCGGGCAGCAGGACGGGTTCGTCGATGGTGCTGGAGGCGGCCCCGAGGGCGACGTCCACGGCGAGCGGGTCGGCCAGGCCCAGGGCCGGGTCGGTGACCGTCCGGTCGTCCCAGGGGAAGCGGCCGGCGATCCGGCGGCGGAAGGTGAGGTCCCCGCGGACGGCCACCGCGACGTCGTACCAGCCCTCGGGCCGGACCGCGAGGTTGACGGTCCGGTCGTCGCCGGCCGCGACCCGCACCTCGCGCAGCCCGTCGCCGTAGGCGAGGTCGCCGACCAGGAAGGTCTGGGCGGTGCGCGAGCGGTTGATCACGTCGACTTCGAGGACCTTGCCGTCGCGCTCCTCCGACAGCGACACCTCGTACGTGGCGGCGGCATCGCCGCGCAGGTGCCACAGCGCGCCGTTGGGGCCGTGGACGCGCAGGTCGTAGCCCTCCGGGCCGACCGTCCAGACGTCGGAGAGCCGGCTCTTCGCGCCGACGGTGTAGTGCCGGGGCGCGCCGCCCGGTGCCGGGTAGACGGCGAACACCGCGCCCTGGCGGCCCTGGTTGACCAGGTCGAGGGTGAGCTCGCCGCCCTTCAGCCGGGGCTTGACCAGCAGGTCGTAGGGCGCCGGGCGGGCCGAGCGGGTGCCGCGCTGCTGCTGCGGGAAGGCCTGCGGGCTGGGCACGGTGGGGGCGGGGAGCTTGCCGGTGTCGACCACCTTCTGCCGGTTGCCGCTGGTGTCGGGCAGCTGCGGCCAGACCGGGTTGCGGCCGGAGAAGTCGAAGACGTTGGTGAGGTCGCCGCAGACGGTGCGCCGCCACGGGCTGATGTTGGGCTCCTGGACGCCGAAGCGCTGCTCCAGGAAGCGCAGCACCGAGGTGTGGTCGTAGACGGTGGAGTCGACGACCCCGCCGCGGGTCCACGGCGAGACCACGACCATCGGCACCCGCACGCCCAGACCCATCGGGTACGGGCCGGAGACCAGGGTCTCGCCGGCCGGCAGGGTGTCGGACCAGGTGAGCGAGCCGTCCGCGGCCTTGACCCGGTACTTGCCGTCCTGACCGACGACCCGGTGGTAGGTGGCGGAGCCCTTGCCGACGCGGACGACGACCTCGCCGTCCACCGGCACGGTCGACTTGCCGCGCCCGGTGGCCAGCGGCGGGACGGGCGGCAGCTGGTGGTCGAAGAAGCCGCCGTGCTCGTCGTAGTTGAGGATGAAGACGGTCTTCTGCCACACCTCGGGCTTCGCCGCCAGGGCGGCGAGCAGCCGGGCGGTGAGGTGCTCGCCGTTCGGCGGCGCGTAGTTGGCGTGCTCGGAGAGCGCGGCCGGGGCGACGATCCAGGACACCTGCGGCAGCTGGTCGGCCTGGACGTCTGCGGCGAAGGCGTCGACCAGGGCGTCGCCCATCGCGAACGGGTCGTTCTTCTTCGCCGGGTCGCCGACGGCCCGCATGCCGCGCTCGTACAGCGGCTCGCCGGGCTTGGCCTTGACGAAGGGGGCGAACCAGGCGAGCGCGTTGTCGTCGAAGTTGTCCAGCGCCTGGTAGGTCTTCCAGCTGACGCCGGCCCGCTCCAGGCGCTCGGCGTAGGTGGTCCACTCGTAGCCGCCGGGGATCTCGGTGTTGTCGGTCACCGGGGTGTCCCGTACGGTGCCGCCGCTGGTCCCGGTCATCAGGTGGTCGCGGTTGGTGTTGGTGTTGCACTGGACGGACGCGTAGTAGGCGTCGCAGGTGGTGAACACCGAGGCGAGCGCGTGGTAGAAGGGCATGTCGGCGCTCTCGTAGTAGCCCTGGCCGAGCCAGCCGCCGGAGCGGCGGGTGACCGAGCCGTCGGCGAGGCCGTCGTTCCAGGCCTTCATGGAGTCCACGAAGCCGAAGGCGGGCGCGCCCTGCTGGTAGGCGCTGGTGTGCGCGGCGTTCATCGGGAAGGGCAGCAGGTGGCCCTCTTTGCGGCCCGGGTCGGGCTGGTGGAACACCGAGCGCCCGTTGATCCCGCGCACCGCCGTCCGGTCGCCGAAGCCGCGGACGCCCGCCAGGGTGCCGAAGTAGTGGTCGAACGCGCGGTTCTCCTGCATCAGCACCACGACGTGCTGGATGTCCGCCAGCCGTCCGGGCTTGGCCGGCGCGGCGAGCGCCTCCTGGACGCTGATCGGGAGGGCGGACAGCACGGCGGCCGCCGCCGCGCCGCCGAGCAGGCTGCGGCGCGACAGTTCGGGCATCGGACTCATCGGGTGGGGCTCCTTGCTGACGGGCGCCGGACCATCGGTTCGACCCGGACCAGTCATGTTTCTAAGTGACCGAGGTGACCGGGGCCGGGGAGTTCGATGACGATCCGATGGCCGCCAAGGGGCCCGGAGCTGTACAGACAACTTGACTTGACGCCGAGCCACGGAGAACCGCGGTCGACGAAGCCCGGTGAACTCTCGCGCCCCTCCGGGCCGTAGCACCGGGGTGGGGGCGCGGAAGCGGCGCGCCCGGACACCGGGGAGGAACTGGATGCAGTCCCGACGCGACCAGGTGCAGGCGCACCTGTTCGTGATGAGCAGGCTGGCCTCCGGCATGCTGCGGGCCGAGCCCGACGCGCCGGACACCCCCACCGGGCGGACCACCCGGGGCACCACGACCGGACTGGCCGTGGCCGTCCTGATCGGGCTCGGGGTCGTGGTGTACGGGGTCATCAAGCCCGGCGGCGACGCCGGCTGGACCAAGCCCGGCACGCTCGTGGTGGTGGAGGAGACGGGCGCCCGCTACCTGTTCGTGGGCGGGCAGCTGCACCCGGTGCTGAACGACACCAGCGCCCGGCTGGTGGCCGGCGACCAGATGGCGGTCGCTCAGGTCGGCCGGGCGTCGCTCGCGGACGTGCCGCGCGGCGCTCCGGTCGGGATCGTCGGCGCCCCCGACGGGCTGCCGCCGGCCGCCGAACTCGCGGGCGGCACCTGGCTGGTGTGCGGGACCGTCCAGCCCGGCCCGACCGGCGCCCCCGCGCCCCGGCTGGGCCTGCTGATGGACCCGGTCAAGGAGGGCAAGGCGCTGACCCCTGGTCAGGCCGTGCTGGTCTCCCTCCCGGACGGGACGGTGCACCTGCTCTGGCAGGGCCAGCGACTGCGCGTCGACACCGCCAACCAGGCCCTGCAGGCACTCGGCTACGGCGGAGCGACGCCCTTCCCCGTCCCGGCCGGGGTGCTGAACGCGCTGCCCGCCGGACCGGATCTCGCCTCCCCCGCCGTCCCCGGGCGCGGCGGCGACGGCCCGGTGCTCTCCGGGAAGCCGACCCGCATCGGCCAGCTCTTCGACGTCGCCGGCGGTGCGCACTACCTGCTCACCAAGGACGGCCTGGTCCCGCTCACCACGACCCTGTACGAGCTGCTGCGCGGCGATCCGCGCACCCAGAAGGAGGCGTACGCGAACAACGCCCCGGCGCCCGCGCTGATCGGCCCGGTCGACCTGGCCGCCCACACCGCGCCGGGCGGGGCTCCGGCCACGGGACTGCCCGAGACGCCGCCGACCCTGGTCACCCCGCTGCACGGCGAGGGGGTCTGCGCCGACCTGCACACCGGCGCCGGCTCCCCGGTCACCGCGATCACCCTCCTGGACGCGGCCGCGGCGGACACCGGCCGCCCGCCGACGGTCCCGTCGGGTGCGGCGGGCGGCACCTGCGCGGTGGCCGACCGGATCTCCGTCCGGCCCGGGCGCGGGGCCCTGGTCAAGGCGGTCTCCGGCGCGGGCACGGGCAGCACCGAGTACCTGGTCACCGAGGCCGGGGTGCGGTATCCGTTGCCCTCGACGGCCGTCGCCAAACAGCTCGGCTACGGGGGCGCCACGCCGGTCTCGGTGCCCGCCCCGGTGGTCGGGCTGCTCCCCGCCGGGCCGCTCCTCGACCCGGCGGCGGTGGCCGACGGGGCCGCCGCCACGCCGACGGCCGCCTCGACGGCCGCCGCCGCGGCCGCCGCGCCCGGTTCGGCCCCGTGCAGCTGAACCACCCGGTCTCGCGGGCCCGTTGAGTCGGTCAGGAACGTGTGCGGGGTCGCAGTCGCGCCCCCGCTCGTGCAGGGAAGGGAGCATGCCGTGGGCACACCGTCCATGTTGACGAAGGAAGACGAGGCGATCCGCCAGGTTCTTTCGAGCCTGGAGCAGCAGATCGAGAACATGGTGACCGCCGGCCGCACGGTCGAGCGGATCAAGGAGGAGCTCGCCGCCGGCTACATCTCCGGGGCGAGCAGCATGTTCCAGTCGAGGGTCGACGACTGGATGCAGCGCTACCAGCAGGTCATCGGTGCCTTCGAGCACTTCGTCCAGTCCACCCAGGGCGCCAACCAGATCCTCACCCAGGCCGAGGACGACGCCCGGGCACACGCCGCGGACGGCATCTACAACGGGCTCCAGGGCGCCTGAGGGCGCGTCGGAAGAGCAGGAAGACTAGGGAAAGCGAACCGATGGACTTCGGAAACATCCAGCTCCACCACGAGACGGTCGAGCAGTCGGCGGCCGAGCTCCGGCAGGCCGGCAACCTGATGCGCAGCAACCTGGACGAGCTCATGGGCAAGCTGAGGGGCGTGATCGACGGCGGGCACTTCCAGGGTGTCGCCGCCACCGCCTTCGAGGAGCTCTCCCGGGTCGTCGCGGCCAACGAGTCGAAGATGGACGAGGACATCGAGGGCGCGGCGGGCACGCTCACCAAGATGCACGACATCATGATCGAATCGGACTACAACGCCGGCAAGCAGTTCTAGTCCGGGCGGGGGCACGCGACCATGGGTGAATCGACGATCAAGGTGACGGTCGAGGGTCTTGAGACCTTCGTGAAGGACCTGAACGCCTTCGAGCAGGACGTCAACGGCCAGAAGACGTCCTGGAGCGAGGTGCCGGCCCTGAAGCCGGGGCGGGAATCGTTCCCCGCGACGAAGGCCTTGAAGGCCAACTTCGACGCCTTCTCCAAGAGCGTGGGCGAATCGATCGAGGCCATCCGGGGCGACGTCGACAAGATCGTGCTCGACCTGATCAAGGCGCGGGAGAAGCTTCACCTCGGAGACGGTGAAGCCCTGACGGAGGCCCAGATGATGGACGTCCTCAAGGACGTTCTCGGCGGAGTCACCGGAGCTCCCGCCCCGCCCAAGTGAGGGCCGTCGTCGGATCGGACGGTTGTGGGGCCGCCCGATCCGACGGCACACCGATGTCCTGACCCGTGTCACCGCGTTCGGAGGAAACCATGGCGGACGAGCCGCCCAAGACAGAGCCGCCCAAGGTCACGTACACCTGGGAACAGATGCTGGAGGCGTTCGCGGGGTCGGACCACAGCGCCATCGTGAAGCGGGGGGACGTCACGGGGCAGCCGTGGATCACCGGGCAGGAGCTGGTGACGGACTCCCGGTACAACAACAACCTGCGCAAGAAGAAGGACGGCCTGTCCACCCACAACGCCGGCTACGACATGTGGGCGGAGTGGGACTACGGTGACGGCAACGCCACCACCGCGTTCACCACGATCCTGGGTGTGACCTACAACTGGCCCTTCTTCGACGACAAGCCCTCCGGTAAGACGGGGAGCGTGCTGCACCTGTTCCATACCGACCCCGGAGAGATCCTCGGCGGGGCCATCTTCCAGGGGGGCCCGGGTAACGACAACACGAACTACAAGACGCTGACCGAGGCGGCGCGGATCCTCGCCCTGGTGGACACGTTCTTCGCGGACAACCGGGCGAAGATCCACCAGTGGGCCGAGTCCGTGGACGGCGCGGGCAGCGATTTCCAGGGCAGTGCGGCCGGCCGGTTCAAGGAGGTCCTGGTCGGGCTGCAGAACGAGTTCAAGACGCTGCACTACCGACTCAGCGGCGACCTCGACGCGTTCAAGGACGACGCCCCCGCGCCGGCCGCGGGCAGCAGCATCGCCGACAAGCTGAAGGCGGCAGGCGATGCGCTGGTCAAGGTCCAGCAGGACATGTACAACAACGGGTACAACCCCTGGCGCGGGTACAGCGCCTTGACGGACCCCACGGGCTCGTGGGCGTACAAGAAGAACGACGACCCGGACAAGCACGCCACGTACGCCTGGCCGGACCTGTGCATCCACTACGCGTTCACGCAGGAAGTCCAGAAGCTGACGGCGACCCGCTACCCGACGAACGACGCCTCAGGGGATTCGTACGAGGCCACGGTCACCGGCGGCTCTACGACCATGACGAGCGGTTCCACCGGAACCGCGTCGGTCGCCGCCTTCGCCACGGTCCTGAACAACGCGGCGACCAAGCAGTGGACGGACGAGGTCGTCAGGGTGCTCGACAAGGCGGCCACCGACGCCGGGACCGCCCTGGCGACCGCCTACGAGGCCGCGGCCAGGGTCCTGATGTCGTTCGCGGCCCCGGGCATGGACCTGGCGCCGGACAAGGTGGACCCCCCGAAGGACGGCCCCGACAAGGGGCCCGGCGGTCCTGACGGCCCGAAGGACGACACCAAGGGCCCGCCGAAGGGCGGCGCCGGTGCTCCGCCGCCGGGCATCGCGCCGCCCCCGCCGCCGAAGCCCGGCGGGATCGGCGGCGGGGGCGGTGGCAAGGGCGGCGGCACCGGGACCGGTGGCATCGGCGGCATCGGTGGCATCGGGGGGATCGGCGGAGGCAACGGCCAGGCGCCGCTGCTCGACAAGAACGGCAAGCCGGTCCTCGACAAGGACGGCAAGCCGATGTACGTCCCGCCGGGGACGACGGTCAACGGCAAGGGCGAACTCATCGGCCCCGACGGCAAGCCGCTGCTCGGCCCCGACGGCAAGCCCCGGCACGTGCCGGTGGGCACCGTCGTGGGCCAGCCGACCACGGGGTCGGGCGGCTCGGGCGGTTCGGGCGGTTCGGGCGGGTCGACGTCCAATACGCCGTTCAAGGTGCCGCCGGGCTCGAAGATCAACGACGACGGCACGGTCACCACCCCCGAGGGCAACCTGCTGAAGGACTCCAACGGCAACCCGGTGGTGCTCCGCAAGGACGACAAGATCGACGCGGACGGCACCGTCCGCACCGCGAGCGGTCGGCCCGTCTCGCAGTTCGAGCAGCTGCTGTCCGACGAGGAGCACGCGCTCTCCGGGCGGGGCGGCGGGCTCGTCGTCGGTGGGGGAGGTGGCAGCGGCGGCAGCGGCAGCAGCTGGACCGGCCTGCCGAGCTCGCTCGGCGGCGGCGGAATCTCCTTCGGCGGTTCCGGCGGTTCGAGCTCCCTCAAGAGCGGCACCGACCTGTTCGGCGAGCCCTTCAGCGGCCAGGGCTCCGGCCCCAAGACCATGGGCGGCATCGCCGCTCAGGGACCGCCGCGCATCGGCGTCAGCGACCGCCTGGCCTCCGCCCTGGGCATCGACAAGGGGGCGACGGCCGCCGAGGAGGCCATGGCCTCCCGCACCATGGCGGCCGAGCGGGCGTCAGCGGCCGGGCTGGCCGGCGAGGAGGCCCAGCTGATGGGCCGGGGGGTCTCCACCACCGGTGGCGGCGGCCCCATGATGCCGCCGATGGGCGCCGGTGCCGGCGCGGGCGCGGGCGGTCAGGGGGAGAAGGAACGGCAGCGCACCACCTGGCTGGCCGAGGACGAGGAGGTCTGGGGCACCGACTCGGGCGCCGTGACGGGCGTCATCGGCCGCTGACCGGGCGATTCGCGTCGGCGGTCGAACCGCAGGACCCCGCCCATCCGTAGAGAGAACCGTACGACCCCACGAGCCGGCGCGTCCCGGGCCTCACCCCCGTAGGCCCGGGACGCGTCATCGGGATTCGGGACGAGACGGAAGTGCGGGTGAAGGCGTTGTCGTACGCCGAGCAGATCGAACAGGCCATGGCCGCTCTGGAGGAGCAGCAGGCCAAGATGGCGGTGGCCGCCAAGGAGTTGCAGGCGGCCACCGCCTCGGTGACGTCCAAGGACCGGATGGTCACCGCGACGGTCGGGGCGCAGGGGCAGGTGGTGTCCCTGGTCTTCCACACCACCGCGTACCGGTCGATGGCACCGGCCCAGCTGGGGCAGGTCCTGGCCGACGTGCTGAACACCGCGCGGGCCGACATCGGCGAGCGGGTCGCGGAGACCATGGGCGCGTTCAGCGGCCTGGGCGAGGCCCTGCGGGCCTCGATGACCGGCGGGACCGAACTCGACGACCTCTTCGCGCCGCTGCGGGACATGCGGCCCGGCTACGCCGACGAGGCCGCCGCGGCGGACCGCCGCAAGCGCGACCGGCAGGAGGAGTTCCGTGGCTAAGCCCCAGCTGACCGCGATGGCGGACCTGAAGGACAAGTTCGCCAAGTTCGGCCCGCTCTCGGACACCATCGAGGAAGTCCGCCGGTGGACCGACGAGATCAACGAGTTCAACAAGAGCTCGGCGGGCAACGACGACATCGGCAAGGAGTACCACAAGAACGTGGACGGGCCGACCGCCGATCTCGACGACCTGTTCAAGAAGGTGCGCGACCAGGTCGAGGGCGCCGGAACCAAGGGTCAGAAGACCTCCGAGATGCTGAAGAACGCCGACGAGGAAGCCAAGAACCAGAACTGACGATCCGTCAGGTTCTCGGTCCGGCCCGCTTCGCCCAACCCTCGACGAACGCCAGGAGTACGCCCCCGTGTCGATCATGCTTCCCCCGGCCCTGGCCAAGCTGTTCGGGTTCGTGACCGGCATGAAGTGGCCCGAGGCCAACGAGGACCGGCTGCGCACGGCCGGTGACGACTACCTGGAGATCTACAAGAAGGTCCCCGAACTCCGCTCCTACCTGCTGGAGTTGGTGAACTACGTCAAGGAGGAGTTCGAGGGCGAGGCGGCCGACCGGTTCGTCCAGCAGATGGGGCAGCTGATCGGCGCCGACGGCGGCACCGACTACGTGACGGCCTCCGGGGATTCGGCGAAGGAACTCGGCGACTACGCCCACAAGACCGCCAACCAGGTCGAGTACGCCAAGTGGATGATCATCGCCCAGCTGGTCCAGCTGGCCGCGCAGATCGCCTGGGCCATCGCCAACATCCCGCTCACCTTCGGGGCTTCGCTGGCCACCATCTTCGCCGCCGAGGTGGCGACCAGGGAGCTGGTCAAGCAGGTCTTCATCTGGCTGTTCAAGCAGATCGCCCTGCACGAGTTCCTGAACATCACCACCTCCATGATCATGGACGGGATCATCCAGGGCATCCAGATCGGCCAGGGCCACAAGGACCACTGGGAGAAGGACACCTTCCTCCAGGCGATCGAGTTCGGCGCGATCAACGGCCTGCTCACCGGCCCGCTGGAACTGTTCACCTTCGGCTTCGGCAAGCTCTTCGGGAAGATGTTCGGCGGCGGCATCGGCAAGGAGCTGCAGAACAACCTCAAGAACCTGGCCGGCGCCGAGCTGAAGACCGCGGCAGACCTCGCCAAGGGCGCGGGCCGCTCGCTGGAGAACGCGGGGCTCAACACCCTCAAGAAGACCGGCGAGGGCGGGCTGGCGGGCCTCGGCAAGACCGGGGTGAAGGACGGCCTCAAGGGCGCGGCGGAGGGTGCGGCCAAGACCACGGCCAAGGACGCGGTCGAGGGTGCGACGAAGACCACGGCCAAGGGTGCGGCGGAGGGCGCGGCCAAGACCACGGCGAAGGACGCCGTGGAGGGTGCGACGAAGACGACGGCCAAGGGTGCGGCCAAGGACGCGGCGGAGGGTGCGGCCAAGACCGCAGGCAAGGACGCGGCCAAGGGCGCGGCGGAGGGTGCGGCCAAGACCACGGCCAAGGACGCCGTGGAGGGTGCGGCCAAGACCGCAGGCAAGGACGCGGCGGAGGACGCGGTCAAGGCCGCCGAGAAGAAGCTGTCCAACGTCGAGAAGTTCACCCAGGAGATGGGCAAGTCCTTCGAGGAGCAGCTCGGGAGCCTGGGCATCTCCAAGGACCTGGCGAACGAGGCCGGGCGGAAGGTCGCCGAGACGATCGCCGGCAGCGGCGCCCGCTACGCCGTGGACCTCGGGACCGTCCGCAAGCTCCTGGACGCGGCGGTCAAGGACGCCGGCAAGGGCGGCGAGCACCAGGCCGTCAAGGACCTCGCGGACCGGACGCTCCACCTGATGGACGGTCTGCGGCCGCAGACCGGACTGCAGATGCTCTACAAGTTCGGCGAGGGCATCGGCGGCTACCTCAAGGGCGGCGTCCAGAACATCCTGACCGAGGGCACCTACAACTCGATCTTCGGCGACGGCTCGTTCTCGGTCACCGCCGAGACCTTCTTCGCCGGCGTCGCCATGGGCGCGATCGGCCACGCCGGGCACACCCTCACCGGCCCGGCCCGGCTCCGCTTCCAGGACAAGATCCGCGCGTGGGACGAGGAGTCCAGGAACACCAGCGACGCCACGTACTACGGCCTGGGGCATCCGCGGACCCTGCTGGCCATCGCGTCCACGCTGATGGGGCACCCGACCTCGCTGCTGATCCCCCGGCCGGAGGGGCCCAAGGCCCGCGAGGCGCGGCTGGCGGCGGAGGGGAACTTCGAGCACGCCACCCAGCCGAAGGACTTGCCCACCAGTTCCGACGGCTCCAAGTCGCAGCCGTCCACGACGGGGGAGCGGCAGACCAAGGACGCTCCGACCAAGACGGAGGCCAAGGCCCCCGAGGAGACGTCGAACAAGCCCGAGCCGCCGGCCAAGGTACCGACGTCCGGCGGCGGCTCGCACGAGCAGGGGCAGAAGTCGACGCAGCAACCCCCGGCGCACGAGACGGTGCCCGCGCCCGCCACGACGTCCGAATCCAACGTCCCCGCCCCCGCCCCCGCCCACGTCCCGGTGACCGGCGGGCACGAGCAGCCGAACCCCCGGGAGCAGCAGAACCCCCGGGGGAACGAGAACACCCGCGACAACGAGAACACCCGGGGGAACGAGAACACCCGCGACAACGAGAACACCCGGGAGAACCCGAAGACCCCCGAGCAGCAGAACCCCCGGGGGAGCCAGAACTCCCACGAGAACCCGAAGACCCCCGAGCAGCAGAACCCCCGGGGGAGCCAGAACACCCACGAGAACCAGAACACCCACGCCCGCAACGAGGAACTGCAGTACCTGGAGGTCGACGAGTCCAACGCCCCGAAGGAGCACGGCCACCACCTGCCGTCCGCCGGCCCGGAGCGGCAGCCCGGCTGGGTGCTCGGTGACAGGCCGTCCCAGGAGACGTTGAAGGCCCTGGAGCGCCTGCCCCTCGACCCGTCCCGCTTCGCCCTGGTGATCCACACCAACGAGCACGGGATGCCGATGCACAACGGCCGCGAGCTGTCGGTGGAGAAGCTGGCCTCCGTCGTGCGCGGGCTCGCCCAGACCGGGCACCTCGGCGGGGACCGGCGCACGATCGAGTTCGTCGCCTGCGACCTGAACGGGCCGCTCAACTCCCGGTACGTCCAGGAGGTGATGGAGCACGTCTGGGCGGACCCGAAGCTCGCCGACGTCAAGGCGGTGGCGGCCGACGGTCCGGTCTGGGTGGTGCCGGGGTTCGACTCCCCGACCGCGATGAAGGAGGGCCCCGGTACGGGCCACGTCGTGGTCGCCGCGAAGGTCGGCTTCGGCCGGGACGGCAAGCCGGTCGTCGAGGGCGGCGGGAACTGGTACGAGTACGTCAACCCCGCGTCCGAGGAAGGCCGGGCGCGCGTCGAGGCCGGCGAGCCGCTGGTGCGCTCGTACCCCTCGCCGCTGCCCGAGCACTACACGTCGGGGCCCAAGCACACGGACATGGCGGAGGCCGCGGTCTTCGGCGACGCGGCGAAATCCGCGCAGGAGCACGGACAGCCGGCCCCAGGACAGGAACCGCCACCGGCCTACCACTACACCGACGCGCCCGAACACGTCCGCGCCGACGAGGACGGCCGGCGCGAGGAGCAGTGGCGCCAGGCCCAGCGGGACCTCCAGGACGCCTACGACGCCAAGCTCGCCGAGGCGGCCGACAAGCTGCGCCAGGACCCGGACGGCAGCGGCCACGTCCATGACGCGCAGGCCGAGGAACTGCTCCGCGAGTCCTTCACCGAGGGGCCCGTCCGCTTCCCCGACGACGCGCCGCCGGGCCTGCCCACGGCGGTGTGGAAGCGCGCCAAGGACCTGATGTACCAGGAGCTGACGGCCCGGCCGCAGGACCGCGAGCAGATCCTCGACGGCCTCGACGGCCTCACCCACCTCGCCGCGGTCCGCGAGGCGGCCGTCCGGGTGGCGATGGAGCGCTTCGACCGGACGGTGACCGAGTGGAGCGCCCCGCCGCGCACCCTCGGCGACGGCCCCGTCACGGTTTCGCACGCCGACCTCCCGGCGGTGACCCGGGACCTGATCCGCAGCGAGGCGCGGGGCGGCTTCAGCGCCCGGGCCGAGGCCGAGGTGGCCCGGATCTACGCCCGCCCGGAGGACCTCACCGGCGCGGGCAACGCGCAGGCCCAGCACGCCCTGAACCGGCTCACCGAGCACCTGCGCGGCGAGCTCGACTTCCGCGCCGACCACGAGACCGCGCTCGCCCAGGCGGAGCACCTGGTCGAGCGGGCCACCGCCGACTGGTACGACCGCCTCTCCCCGGCCGACCGGGAGCTGCTCGCCGCCGCCGGGGTGACGGAGCGCCCCGAGCTGTCACCCGACAGCGTGACCCTGATCAGGGAACAGCTGCGGGACCGCCTCGGCACCGACTTCGAGGAGGTCGCCGGCCCCGTCGACACGGCCGCCGGACCGCGCCGCGAGCGCACCCAGGCCGCGGACCTCTTCGGCCTGGCGCTGGCCGGCCGCGCCCAGGGCCTGCCGCACGAGTTCGCCGTCCAGGCGGTCCGCGAGGCGGCGATCCGGCGCGCCGCCACGGAGGCGGAGAAGGCGACCGAATCCTGGAACACGGACGCCGGCGCCGAACGCAAGGACCGGGCCGCCGCCTTCGGTGTCACCGAGCACGACGTCCAGCAGGCCCGTGGCACCGTCACCCGCGAACTGGCCAAGGCCGCCGACCGGCTGGTCGCCGACCACCTCAACCGGAACACCGAGGACACCGAGGCGTTCGGGCGGGAGCTCGACGAGCTCACCGGCACCGGCGCCGTCCACGACCGGCTCACCCACCAGGCCGCCCGCCTCGCGGCCCGCCGCGCCGCCGAGGAGGCCGCCGAGAAGGCCGCCCAGGAGCACGGCGGCCTCACCGGGCACGGCATCGGCCGCCTGAAGGAGGGGCACAGCGACCGGATCGCCTCGGCCTTCGACGAGGTGTTCGGCAAGCCCGAGGACCTGAAGGTCCGGCAGGAGGAGTGGGAGGGACGGCACCGGGAACTCACCGAGGAGCTGGCCGAGCACGCCGCCTTCGAGGCCGAGGCCGCGCCCGCCCTGCGCGACGCCGCGGCGGGGTTCGAGGACCGGGCGGCGCCGCACGTCCTCACCGACGACGTGATCGCCTTCCTCAAGCGCGAGTACGGCGACGAGTTCTTCGAGCGGTACCGCGAACTGTGGAAGCTCGCCCACCTGGACGCGGCCGGCTGGCGCGCCCACGAACGCGGCCACGAGGACGCCTTCGCCCGCCGCCGGGAGGAGGAGGCCGCGGCCGCCGAGGAGCAGCTCGCGCTGGTCCGGACCACCCCCCGGACCGACACCCCGGAGGGGGCGGGCCACCACACGGATTTGCGCGAGACGGATTCGCACGAGACGGATTCGCACGAACGCCCTCGGCAGGACGACCTCCCCGAGTCCATCGAGACGGCGCTGACCGGCGCCACCACCCGGCCCGAGGAGCAGCCCGCACCGTCGCACACCGAGGCCCCGTCCGACCTCACGCTGCGGCCCCGGCCCGACGGCGAGGCGGTCGTCCACACCTCCGACGAGACGGTGGTCGTGCATGAGTCCGTGGAGTCGCCGGTGTCGGCGCCGCGGATGGTGTTGGATCGGACGCCGCGTTTCGTGGTTCATTCCTCGTTCGAGGCGCGTCGGTTCGATCACGAGGGTCCGGTCACTGATCTGACGGTGCGGATCGACTTCGTCGAGGGTGGTCGGGGGCACAACACCGCTCTGGTGTGGGACAAGGTCGTTCAGGGTGTGGAGGAGTATCTCAACGCGCCCGGTTACCGGTTGGCCAATGGCGACCGGATGCATGTGACGGTGTTGCCTGCCAGGCTGGGTGAGCAGGCGCATCTGACGGTGGACCTGGTCTCGCGGGGCCGGGAGATGGACCAGAAGTCCTGGTGGCTGGACGCGGATCCGATCGACTACGCGCACGAGTTGGGCCACCAGATCGGCCTGCGGGACGAGTACCGGACGGTGGATCTTCCGCACCGTCCGGCGGTCGAGGGCAGCCTGCTGGGTGACCATCGGGCTCCGGCGGCGGATGGTTTGCGGCAGGGTGGTCTGCGGGAGCGGCATCTTCAGCTGATCTCGTCGGTCGTGGGGCACCTCGATGTGCCGACCGGCGGAGGGTCGCACGGTCGGACCTGGGATGAGGCGCGGGAGTTGGCGTCGCCGCATGACCGTGAGCACGTCTGGGTGGACCCGGTCTCGGCCCCGCACGGGACCGGCTCGCACGAGGGCGGCCCGCTCGACGTCGCACCGAGGGTGCTCGGTGACGACCACCTGCCGCCGGGCAGTCGGCGGGTCATCAAGCAGCCCGGCTACGCGTCCGGTGACCAGTTCGGCATCTCGGTCGCTCTGCTCAACGACGCGAACCTGCACGTCATGATCGCGCGCGGGCCGCAGACGGCGGACGGTCGCGCCGTCGACCCCAAGGACAAGTCCCGGGAGATCGAGGCCTTCTACCGCTCCATCGGGATCCCCGCGGACCGCATCCACATGGTGGACGTGCCGAGCATGAACAAGGGCAGACTCTTCGAGGTGCTGGACGGCAGGGCCGGGCAGATGGCGGAAGGCTGGGGCGCCGTCTCGAAGACGGACTACGAGGCGATGGTCAGGGACGTCACGTTCGCCTCCTTGAAGGTCTCCAAGGATTTCTCGGACGAACTGCGGGAGAGGGTCCGCGAAGCCTGGAGGATGACCTCCGTGCGCGACCAGCAGATCGCCGACTGGCTGACGAGTCGTGGGATCACGCTGCCCGCCGAGGGCTCGAAGGTTCTGGTGCTGTGGTCCCGTTTCACCGGCAAGGCAACCCGGTGGGACGACTTGAGCAGCCGGATGGAGCACGACACGAGTTTCCAGGGGGCGCGGCAGATCCTGCGAGAGTTCGCCCGCGAACACGGCATGGTGATCATCACCGGTGACCCCCACCCCTCCCGGAACACCAAGTGGGACGAACTGGTCGCGGAGATGCGCGAGGAGCTCGGGATCGACACCATCCACCACATCACCGGCTTCTGGAGGGACGGCGGATCGGACCCCTCCGTCTGGACGGAGAACCTCAGGACCGGGCAGCTGAGGCTGTACGACTTCCTGAACCGCCGGTACGACATGAACCACCTCGGGGCCCGCTCCGGCAACCTGGAAGCCGCCGCGCTGCTCGGCCACGACGTCACGTACCTGGAGGAGGTGGGCTCCAGCGGACGGGCGCGGATGGAGCGGTGGCACCTGGACTACAGCACCGGCAGGGCCGCACTCGGAGGCAAGGCGCCAGGCTACGAGCGCGTGACGATCGACTTCCCGCCCACCGCGTCCGGCAAGTACACCACCCAGTTCGACGCGAAACACGGCTCCTTCCTGCCGGCGGGTGAGCGGGGCATGGGCAACGCGCCGGCGGGAAAGAACGAGATTCAGCCGTCGGGCACGGTCGACCGCGGTCACCAGCCGCGGGGCGAGACCGCCCTGTGGCGCAAGCCCGTGGAGGTCTACGCCGGGGAACGCGGCTTCGACTACGAGGCGCTGCGCAAGATCCGCGCGGAGCTGGGGCTTCCGGGTGACCGGCCGCTCGACGCCGGGCAGTTCGCCGCCAACCGCGTCCAGCACCTGCGGAACCGGTACGAGAAGCTGCGCCAGGAGTTCCTGAGGTCTTCGGGCAGCGAACCGTGGGTGGAGGGCTACATCGGCGAGCTCGACTACTTCTTCAAGGACAAGCCGGAGTTCGCCAACGCCTCCCCCGAGCAGATGTACCAATGGATGGTCACCAACGGGTTGCCCAAGCTGCCCGGACTTTGGTCGTACCACCGCGCGTCCCATAACAATGCGCTCGTGGCCGCCGAGGGCTACCGGATCCAAGACGTGCCCCGTGACGGGGACTGTCTCTACAACTCCGTCAACCAGCAGCTGTACTGGTTCGCTGACGCGTTGCAGATGCGCGCCCACGTCACCGAATGGATCAACCAGAACCGGGAGCTGGTCACCGCATTCGCGACCGAGCACGGGTCGACCTTCGGGGACCTTCGCTGGATGGCCCAGTCCCAGGGGTGGTGGGCGGGGTCCAACGGGGACCTGATCCCGTCGATCGTCGCCTCGGTATTGGGGGTGCGGTTGAACATCTTCGACGGGGTCAACTGGCACCCCGTGGTGCCGATAGCCGGTGCCCCCGCGACCAATGGAGAGGTCCGCCTGTTCCTCTCCGAGAGCCACTACTCCTTGCTGGTTTCCGAGCCGGCCCCCGTCACCGTTCCGGTGGACGAGGGTGGGCAGAAGCGGCAACTCGACCACAACAGTGACTCGGAGCCGGAGGATTCGGCGGAGAAGAGGCTTCGGCCGGCGCCTTCGGGGGTGTCGGAGGGTTCCGTCATGGTGAATCCGCTGGCGGTGGAGCACGGTGGTGGTATGCCGGTTCCGGGGCCGTTGCATGAGCGGGTGCAGGCGTTGGAGCACCTCGGTCCGGAGGCCCGGCGGGAGCTCGCGGCGGACACGGTGTTCGTGGCGAGTCTGCGGTCGGAGTTGTCGGCGGAGGACTTCGCGCAGGCGGCGGCGCGGTTGGTGATCGACGTGGACCCCCGTGTGCATCAGCCGGTTGCTTCGCGGCGTGAGGCCGAGTTGCAGGTCGCGCGGATGTTGCAGGACAAGGAGGTCGCGGCCAGGCTGGTGGCGGCTGGTGTGCGCGTGGTGGTGGTGCCGCGTGACGTGCCGTTGACCGGGGTGGCGGGCTTCGAGAAGCTTCGCGGGCTGGTGGCCGGCGGTGAGGCGGGCAACGGGCGCAGTGTTGACCAGTTGCGGGGGGCGAACGACGAGCTTGTGGTGGCGATCCCCGAGGAGAACCTGCTCGGTGAGCGGACGTCGGTGGGGCCGCACACTACGCAGCCGGAGGGGTATTCCTCGGCGACTCATGAACTCGCGCACGCGATCATGGAGTTCGGGCTGAGTCGTGAGCAGAGGGCGCTGGTCGAGGAGGCGTACCGGGGCAAGCGTCTCGCCGACGGTCTGGCCGATCTGTTCGGTGACGAGTCCGTGACGGTCTGGCCCGATGGATCGCGGCGCAACGCTGCGGGTGAGCTGGTCGGCAACTACTCCTCGGCCGATGTCCACGAGTTCTTCGCTCAGCTGAGCAACACGTATCTCGGGACGAACCACGGGAACGATCCGCAGACCGGGAAGCCTCGCAACAACGGTGTCGACTGGGTCCGTGAGAACGAGCCCGAACTGCTGCCGCTGCTGGAGCACCTTTACGGCACCGACCCGCAGTCCGTCCAGGAGCGGCCTTCGAACCAGGTCAGCCGGGCCCGGGCCGAGGAGGAGATGTACGAGGGCTTCCGTGAGTTCATGGAAGCGACCGGAGAGGAGCGGCACACCGTCTCCCACGAGGAGTCCACCCCGCAGGAATCGGTGGTCGTCCACGAGTCCGTGGAGTCGCCTGTGCCGGCGCCGCGGATGGTGCTGGATCGGACGCCCCGTTTCGTCGTGCATTCCTCGTTCGAGGCGCGTCGGTTCGATCACGAGGGTCCGGTGACTGATCTGACGGTGCGGATCGACTTCGTCGAGGGTGGTCGGGGGCACAACACCGCTCTGGTGTGGGACAAGGTCGTTCAGGGTGTGGAGGAGTATCTCAACGCGCCCGGTTACCGGTTGGCCAATGGCGACCGGATGCACGTGACGGTGCTGCCCGCCAGGCTGGGTGAGCGGGCACACCTGACGGTGGACCTGGTCTCGCGGGGCCGGGAGATGGACCAGAAGTCCTGGTGGTTGGACGCCGATCCGATCGACTACGCGCACGAGTTGGGCCACCAGATCGGCCTGCGGGACGAGTACCGGACTGCGGGTCTGCCGCACCGTCCGGCGGTCGAGGGCAGCCTGCTGGGTGATCACCGGGCCCCGGCGCCGGGTGGTCTGGGGCAGGGGGGTCTGCGGGAGCGGCACTTGCAGCTGATCTCGTCCGTGGTGGGGCACCTCGACCCGGCTCCCACGCATGGTCGGACCTGGGATGAGGCGCGGGAGTTGGCGTCGCCGCATGACCGTGAGCACGTCTGGGTGGACCCGGTTTCGGCCCCGCACGGGACCGGTTCGCACGAGGGCGGCCCGTTGGACGTCGCTCCGAGGGCGAACATCCACGAGGACAACCTGCCGCCGGAGCACCGGCGGTTGGTCAAGCAGCCGGGTTACTCCTCCGGTGACCAGTTCGGTATCTCGGTGGCGCTGCTGAACGATTCGAACCTGCACGTCCTGATCGCGCGGGGGCCGCGCACGGCGGAGGGTCGCGCCGTCAACCCCAAGGACAAGTCCCTGGAGATCGAGGCCTTCTACCGCTCCATCGGGATCGACGGGGATCGCATCCACACCGTGGAGGTGCCGACCATGGAGACGGGCCGCCTCTACGAGGTGATGGACGCGGAGGCCCGCCGCATCGTGGCCGAGGACTGGGAGGTGCTTTCCGAGCAGGACCAGGAGGCGGCGGTCAAGAGCGTCACGTTCGGTACTGACAAGGTCGCCAAGGTGTTCTCGGACGAACTGCGCCAGACCGTCCGCGACGCCTGGAGGATGACTCCTGCGCACGATCAGCGGATCGCCGACTGGCTGACGGGCCGTGGGATCACGCTGCCTGCCCGGGGTTCGAAGGTCTTGGTGCTCTGGTCCCGTTTCACCGGCAAGGCCACGCAGTGGGCCGACCTTGGCGGCCGGATGGAGCACGACACCAGTTTCCAAGGCGTGCGGCAGATTCTGCGGGAGGTCGCCCGTGAGCAGGGCATGGTGCTCATCACCGGTGACCCCCATCCTTCTCGGCAGAACAAGTGGAACGAGCTGGTCGCGGAGATGCGCGAGGAGCTCGGGATCGACACCATCCACCACGTCACCGGCTTCTGGAAGGACGGTGGATCGGACCCGTCCGTCTGGACGGAGAACCTCAGGACCGGCCAGTTGAGGCTGTACGACTTCCTGAATCGCCAGTACGACATGAACCACCTCGGGGCCCGTTCCGGCAACCTGGAAGCCGCCGCACTGCTCGGCCACAAGGTCGCGTACCTGGAGGAGAAGGGCTCCAGCGGACGGGAGCGGATGGAGAAGTGGCACGCAAACGACGTGGGGGAGACTGGATTCGGAGGCAAGGCGCCGGGCTACGAGCGGGTGGTGATCCCGACCCCGCCCACCGCGTCCGGCCGGTACACCATCCCGTACGACGAGAAGCACGGCGCCTCCAAGCAGTCGGGGGCGGGCGGTAAGGGCAAGGAGAAGAAGCAGTCGGGTGGGGGCGGCAAGGGCAACCAGCCGCAGGCCAAGCCCAACCACGGTTTCCACCTGAGGGGCGACATCCTCCGGTGGCGCAAGCCCGTCGACGTCTACGGCCAGGAACGCGGCTTCGGGTACGACGCTGTGGCCAAGATCCGGGAGCAGCTGGGGCTTTCGGGTGACCGGCCGCTCGACGCCGGGCAGTTCGCCGCCAACCGCGTCCAGCACCTGCGGAACCGGTACGGCAAGCTGCGCCAGGAGGTCGTGACGGCCTCGGGCGGCGGACGGGCGGTGGAGGATTACCTGGGCAAGTTCGACGAGGTCTTCGCCGACGGGCCGCGGTACGCCGACAACCCCCCGTGGCAGGTGTACCGGAGGATGGCCGAGGAGGGGCTGCCCCTGTTGCCCGAACTGCAGTCGTACCACCGCAGCCTCCACGACGGCGCGTACCTGTACGAGATGGGCTACCAGATCCACGAGGTGCCCCGCGACGGGGACTGTCTCTACCACTCCGTCAACCACGTTATGGGCACGGCCGTCAGCCCTCAGAACGCGGCGATGCTGCGCAACCGCGTCTCCAGGTGGATCGGCCACAACATGGAGCTGGTCACCGCGTTCGCGCAGACGCACGGGGCGAAGCCCGATGATCTCGGCTGGATGGTCAAGACGAGGGGGTGGTGGGCCGGGTCCAACGGGGACCTGATCCCGTCGATCGTCGCCTCGGCCCTGGGGGTGCGGCTGCACATCTTCGACGGGGTCAACTGGCACTCCTTGGCGCCGGTACCCGGTGCCCCCGAGGGCAACAGGGATGTGTCCCTGTTCCTCTCCGACAGTCACTACTCCCCGCTGAGCCCTGTCCCCGCTCCGGAAGAGGCACCGGCTGCCGCCAGCACCCAGGAGGGCGATGGGGCTCCGAAGCGGCCGCTTGAGCACAACAGTGACTCGGAGCCGGAGGATTCGGCGGAGAAGAGGCTTCGGCCGGCACCTTCGGGGGTGTCGGAGGGCTCCGTCGTGGTGAATCCGCTGGCGGTGGAGCACGGTGGTGGCATGCCGGTGCCGGGGCCGTTGCATGAGCGGGTGCAGGCGTTGGAGCACCTCGGTCCGGAGGCCCGGCGGGAGCTCGCGGCCGATACCGCTTTTGTGGCGAGTCTGCGGTCGGAGTTGTCGGCGGAGGACTTTGCGCAGGCGGCGGCGCGGTTGGTGATCGACGTGGACCCCCGTGTGCATCAGCCGGTTGCTTCGCGGCGTGAGGCTGAGTTGCAGGTCGCGCGGATGTTGCAGGACAAGGAGGTCGCGGCCAGGCTGGTGGCGGCTGGTGTGCGCGTGGTGGTGGTGCCGCGTGATGTGCCGTTGACCGGTGTTGCGGGTTTCGAGAAGCTTCGCGGGCTGGTGGCCGGCGGTGAGGCGGGCAACGGGCGCAGTGTTGACCAGTTGCGGGGGGCGAACGACGAGCTTGTGGTGGCGATCCCCGAGGAGAACCTGCTCGGTGAGCGGACGTCGGTGGGGCCGCACACTACGCAGCCGGAGGGGTATTCCTCGGCGACTCATGAACTTGCGCACGCGATCATGGAGTTCGGGCTGAGTCGTGAGCAGAGGGCGCTGGTCGAGGAGGCGTACCGGGGGAAGCGTCTCGCGGACGGTCTGGCTGATCTGTTCGGTGAGGAGTCCGTGACGGTCTGGCCCGATGGATCGCGGCGCAATGCTGCGGGTGAGTTGGTCGGCAACTATTCGTCGGCGGATGTGCATGAGTTCTTCGCTCAGCTGAGCAACACGTATCTCGGGACGAATCACGGGAACGATCCGCAGACCGGGAAGCCTCGCAATAACGGTGTCGACTGGGTCCGTGAGAACGAGCCGGAGCTGCTGCCGTTGTTGGAGCACCTTTACGGCACCGACCCGCAGTCCGTCCAGGCGCGGCCCTCGAATCAGGTCAGCCGGGCCCGGGCCGAGGAGGAGATGTTCGAGGGTCTCCGGGAGTTCATGGACGGGAGGGCCGAGGAGCAGCGCGTAGAGGAGATGTTCGAGGGTCTCCGGGAGTTCATGGACGGGAGGGCCGAGGAGCAGCGCGTAGAGGAGATGTTCCAGGGCTTCCGGGAGTTCATGGACGGAAGGGGCGAGGAACAGCACATCGTCGTGCCCGAGGAGACGGCGGTCGTGTCGCAGGACACCTCCCACGTCGTCTCCGAGACCGAGTCGGTAGAGCAGGCCGTCGACCACACCGTCTCCCACGACGAGTCCACCACGCAGGAATCGGTGGTCGCCGAAGAGAGCGGCCTGCCGCTGACCACGGACGATGAGGGGGCTGCGCTCCAGCAGACCTCCTCGCACACCGAGGAGACCACCGAGGAGACCACTGAGGGGATCACTGAGGGGATCACTGAGGGGATCACTGAGGGGATCACCGAAGAGTCGCTGACGGTGGCGAACTCCCATGAGGTCACGCAGAGCTCGCAGCAGCAGCAGGATCAACAGCAACAGCAACAGCAGCTGGAGCAACAACAGCAGCAAGAGGTGCAGCCTCCGCCGCCGCCCGCCCCGCTACCGCCGTCCCGTGTCGGCGAGCGCGGGTTGGCCGCGTACGACGTCCTGGTCGCTCTGAACCACGACGACGTGCGGATTCTGAACCAGCTCACCGACCGGTTCGCCGAGGCGCTGCACGGGGACCGGGATGCCGCGCGGACGCTGGCGAACAGCCTGTTCGGCGGCGAGGTGCTGCGGCCGACGGTGTCCGCGCTGTCCCGGGGCGATGTCCGGGAGGTGGACTTCCAGGCGGGCCAGTGGTCCGGCACGGTCCGGATCACGGGTGGCGCGGGGGACGGCACGTACGTCGAGACGGTGTCCGGCTTCGAGTTCGAGTACGGCTCGGAGCAGCAGAGCATGATCGGCGTCACCTCCGACGGGTTGACGCAGGCCAACCTCGGTGTGCAGTTCAAGGCGAAGTTCGGCAGCTCGGGGGATCTCACCGAGACGCTCGGCTATCAGCACGGCTGGCTGCACGGCAGTGCCACCGCCGAGGCCAGCAGGACACTGGCCCGGGGTAAGACCGTCGAGCCGGCGGCGCTGTTCGACACGCCGTTCAACGTGCGGGTGGAGTTCCTGGACGCCCGCCTCCAGGGCGCACCGGGGCCGTGGAAGGTGCCGCAGCCGATCGACCTCGGTTTCACCGGGCGGGTCGCCGTGCCGGTGCGGGAGACCGCGAACGCGCCGCAGGTGCCCCAGGCCCACTACACGGTGCCGCGGGAGACCGCCGAGAACCTGCGGCTGGCCGGCTCGCACATCGTGACCGACGTCTGGACGACCGCCCGCCCGCCGGCGCCCGTGCCGAACGCCGCGGGCGACATCGAGCTCGCCCCGGTGAACCAGCCCGTCGCGCCGGCCGGGCACGGCGCGGCGGCCCTGGCCACGTTCGTGGCGGGCTTCGAGGGCCAGGCCGAGCAGTACTTCGAAGGGCGCTGGCCCGCCCTCAAGCGCAGGCTGCTGGAGGAACTCGACCTCGGCACCCTGCACCAGGAGCTGAAGGGGGTGATGTCCGGCCAGAAGCTGACCATCGTCGACGACAGCCTGACCGGGCCCGCCGCGGTGATCACCATCGGCGGCGGGACCGTCTCCCGGATGCAGCAGGTCCACACCCTGCCGAGCACCGAGTTCAACATCGCCACCGCGACGACCCGTTCGCACGTCGAGCAGAAGACCGGCAGCAAGGACTGGCAGACGCTGCCGTCCTCGGTCGGCAACTGGATCGCCAAGAACGGCGGTGCCGGGGGCGGGCTGGGCGGCCGGGCCGGCCGGGACGACGTCGAGCTCCACGGCTCCGGTGACGACCTGGGGCTCGGCACCAAGGTCAAGAACCCGGCGGTGCTCTTCGAGGGGGCGGCCGACCTGACCGTCACCTTCGGCTGGCGGAGCAGGCTGGCCCAGCCCGCCGACCAGGACGCCCACGTCGATCTGGGCTTCCGGGTGGTGATCGACCAGGCCGAGGCGACCCTCGTCACCCCGGTCGAGGAGGTCGTGCCCGGCACGCAGCCGCCCGTGTTCACCGCCGCCCAGCAGCTCACACCCCCCGAGCACGCCCACGCGGTGGGAGACGAAGTCCTGGCCCCCCGGGACGAGTTCTGGCAGGGGCTGCCCGACACCGCCACCGTCCGGGACCTGCGCAGCGTCGCCCCGCTGCACGCCGAACTCGACCGGATCGGCCGGGAGGTGTTCGGCGGCGAGCAGGGCTGGTCGGCGGTGCGCGAGGACATCCTGCAGGCCTACTCGCACGCCGCCGTCAGCGCCCACCTGGTCGGGATGTCGCGCGGATCCGAACTGCGCGGTCCCGAGGTCACCCTCGGCCCGTTGGAGAAGATGCACGTCTCCGTCACGGCCCGGGTCACCCGGATCGACCACGTGCGGCCCCAGAGCAACGCCGAGCTCAACCCGATCCGCGAGAGCAGCACCTTCGACTCGTCGCGTCACCTGCGCTCCGACACGAAGACCGTGCAGGGCCAGGGCGGCGGCAAGGGTCCGGTGCACACCCGGGAGGTGCTGGACGCCGCGGGCAAGCCCTTCAAGGACACCATGCAGGGCAACGTCACGGCCTCCGTGGAGTCGCGGGTCCGCGACGGGTGGCGCGGCGGGGAGTCCAGCAAGAGCTACGCGAACGGCAAGTACGGCAGTGCGCAGGAGCTGTTCCGGACGGAGATCACCCTGGACGTGACGGTCAACGGGGAGCATCGCGGGTCGGTCCCGCTCTCCGCCGAACTGAGCCTGGAGCAGGTGCACACGGCGCTGCGCCAGGTCGGCGAGCACGACCGGAACGGCTTCACGGCTCCCTCGGCCCCGCACCAGGAGGTCGCGGAGCAGGTGGCCACGCAGCGGACGGTCACCCGGCTCGGCCAGTCCGACGTGGTGCTGAGCCTCGGCAGGGGCGACACCGCCGTGCTGAGGCAGATCAGGGAGACGCTCGAACGGCAGTCCGGCCACCCGGTGCCCGAGCGCGTCCTGGCGCGGCTCGCCAGGGCGGTCGACCCGTACGGCCTCAAGGCCGCGCTGTCCCGGCTGAGCCGGGGCGAGCGGATCCGGATCCCGGTCGACCTCGACGGGTGGAAGGGAACGGTCGTGGTGGCGGCCGAGCTGATCAACCCCCGGCCGAGGGAGACGCTGGTCACCGGCTTCGAGTTCGAGGTCGGCAGCCAGCAGCGCACCACCACCGGCACCACCTCCGACCTGCGCACCCGGTTCCGGTTCCGGCTCAAGCTCGGGGGTTCCGTCCCGCACGTCGACCTCGCCGGGGAGGCCTCGCACACCCGGGACTTCGTCAAGGGGCTCTCGATCGACCGCACCGGCGGCACCAACAGCCGGGCCAAGGCCACGGAGTTGGCCCGACTGTCCGACTCCACCGCCGAGTTCACCGTCTCGTTCGAGCCGTCGAAGCGGTCGGCGAGGCTTGACGACCTGACCGTTCCGGTGTCGGCCGTGGTGGCCGCGCCGCACCGCACCATTGATCCGGCCGCGCCCGTGCGGCAACTGCCGAGCCACCGGCTCGGCTCCTCCGACGTCGTCACCGCCGTCTACCGGGGGCTGGGCCGGGAGGGGACGGTCCACGAGGTCGTCCAGGATCTGGGCCGCAGGGCCGCGGGCTTCCTGGGCAAGGACTGGCCCGGCATGCAGCGGAAGCTGCTCGCCGAGCTGGACTTCGACCGGCTGCACACCGACCTCAAGTCGGTGATGGCCGGCCACCCCATCGTGGTGAAGCACGGCCGCAGCCGGGCGTGGATCACCGCCGAGGTACGGGAACTGACCCCGACCGGTCCGGCACCGGTGGTCGAGTTCAACATCGGCCACGGCGCCCAGACCTCGCTCACCAGCGCCGACGGCGGGACCAACACCGGCGGCGGCCAGGGCACCGCGATCACCGGCAGCCTGCTGGCCACCACCGACGTGCTGGCCACGGGGGCGGCGTTCGTCGGCGGCGGCAGCGTCACCGGGGCGTGGGGCGTCGACCGGCTGGAGCACGGCAGTGCCAGCACCGCCAGCGGGACGGCCGTCAAGAGCAAGGTGACGGACGGCCGGTCCTACCGCGCGGACGTGGTGCTGAAGGTCGAGTTCGAGCGCAAGCCGGCGGTGAGCCTGGCCTCCCCGCACAAGATCCGCCCCAGCCGCGAGGCACGGGAGCAGATGTTCCGACGGCAGGACAGGGAGCGGCAGGACGCCGGCGGCAGCGCCGCCCCGTCCAAGTTCCAGGCCCTCAACCGGGAGCTGGTCAGGACCGGGGACCGCCTCGCCCGCGTCGGCCTGTACCGGCGGACGGTCGTCGAGACGCGGATCCACGCCGACGTGCTGCTGGAGTCCGGCCGGGGCGAGCCCGTCCGGCCGCCGCGCCCGGACGATCCCGACCGGCAGTTGCCCCCGATCCCCCCGGCCGTGCCGTCCGCGACGCAGGTCGTCCGGCGGCCGCCGGAATCGGTGTTCACCCACGGGGTGCACGAGACCGGCGTCGTGCGCTGGCTCGACGACACCTCCGGCGTGCGGGACCTGCTGACCGTGTTCGGTGAGCGCTTCTTCCGCGAGGGGACGTGGTCCTGGCTGGAGTCCGTCGCCCGGAACACCCACAGCCACGCGCAGTTGTCCGCCCTGTTCGGGTCGGTCGCCCGGGGCCGGGAGATCCTGCCGCCGTCGGAGGAGCACCCGAACGCCCCGCGCCGCGACGCGGTGGTGCAGGACGGCCGGACCATCGAGACCCCGTCGGCCGGCAAGCGCCTGTTCGTCGACGACGCCGGCATCAGCGCCACCATCTCGATCGTCCAGTTGGAGTACCACAGCGACAACCGGGTGGCCGCCTTCAGCCCGGCCAACGACTCCACCAGCGGCGGGCGGCACACCCGTCTCGACTGGCGGCGGTGGAACGTCCAGGGCCAGCTCGGCGCCAAGTTCGGCGCCAAGGGCGCCGCCGAGTTCACCACCGGCGTCGTCGGTGGGGGCGGCCACCGGTGGCGTGAGGGGCCGTCCGCGGGCTCCTCCGGGAAGACCGTGGCCAACGCCAAGATCCCCACCCCGGCCGCCCGCTACGTCGGCCAGGCCGAGGTCCAGCTGACCTTCCGGGACGGCGACCGGACCGAGACCGTGCAGGGCCTCGTCCCGATCGAGATGGAGATCCCGATCAGCGAGACGACCGTCGTCCAGTCGGTGAGCAACCACCGGGTGCTGTACTCGGTCCTGCACCCCGAGGGGCAGACGATCAGCCGCGGCTCCACCGCCGACGCCGTCGCCGAGACGCTCGCCACGCCCCTGCCCGGCCCCGCCAACGGGGTGCACTACCTCGCCGACCTGAACGAGCGGGGCACCCCCGCCGCGCAGGCTGTCCTGGAGGCGCTGAGCCACCTCCCGGCGGATCCCCGGTACTTCACCCTCGCCTACCACACCCTCCAGCACGACGGGGCGCCGACCTGGCTCGGCAGGGAGCTGAGCCCGGAGGAGATGGCGGGCGCGCTGCTGCGGCTGGCCGAAGGCGGCCAGTGGCAAGGCGAGCCGCTGCGCTTCCTCTCCTGCAACTCCGGTTACCGCCCTCCCGGCCCCGAGGGAAGCGCCGAGCGCCAGGCCTCCTACGCCGACAGGACCCTGCTCGCCCTCCACGAGGCGCTCGCGGCCCGCCGGGCCTTCGCCGAGGCCAACAACCTGCCCCTCAGCCCGGCGCTGGAGCGCCTCGGCCGCCCCGAGGCCTTCGCCGCCGGGGGCCTGGTCCACCTCACCGGCGGGGACCAGCCCCGCATGGTCGTCGCCGCGCGCGTCGGCTACACGGGGAACGGCCTCCCGAGGGTCGAGGGGGCCGGCGACTGGTACCACCTGGCGGTCACCGAGCACGGCACCGTCCAGTCCACCGCACATGGCCAGGAACTCCTGCGCCCGGACGAGGAGCCCGTCCCCCAGGCCACCGAGCACGACCCCATCGACCCGGACCAGCCGGTGCCGGTCGTCCTGGGCGACGTGGGCCAGGTCGGCGTCGGACATCTGGGCGATGAGGATCAGGTCGTCGCCGGGCATGCGGGCGATGAGGACCAGACCGCCGCCGGATCTTCGAGCAGCGACGGCGATTCCGTCTACTCGGTCCTGATGACCTTCCACGTGACGGTGCCCCTGCCGGTGGCGGAGACCCCGGCCGCGCCGAGGCCCCCGGCCGAGTGGTCGGTTCAGCGCACCCGCGCCTTGGAACTGCTCCAACCGCCGAAGCGGAACCGGATCGAGGGGGAGGTGTACGGCCCGACGGACGGCGGCGGCGCACCCGGGTCGAGGAGGCTGGAACGGCTGGCGTACGACTACGGCACCGGAGAAGCGGCCCGCACCGCGCTGGAGCTGCGGCTGCGTGATTCCGCCACCGTGGCCACGGTGGCCGTCACCCGACCGGGCGGCTTCGCCGAGGTGTGGACCGTCCGCGGGAACACCGAGGAGGAGGGAGGCGGCCTGCGCTGGGAGCTCAAGGAAGCACAGGAGAACGTGGAACAGTCCGCCAGCGCGGTCGTTCCCCCGTCGATCACGCCCGACACCCACCTGTGGGTGACGGCGTCCGGTGACCACGTATCGGCGGACGGTCTGAAGCTGCTTCCGAAGACGACTTACACCATCAGGGCGGAGAACTCCGGCGACATGTACCACATGCGCGCCGCCCTGGTCGCCTATCCGGACCGCGGCCTGGTGATCTGGAACGTCACCGAAGCCACCAAGGGCCAGGTCGAACAGATCATCAATCTGCATGACGACCTGATCCGGTCGGGGCGCACGGTGGTGTACACGACCGAGACGCAACTGCCGAGCAAGTTCGGTCGCAACGAGACCGACGCGTCGGAGGATCTCGCCGCCTACCTCAAGCGGCCGCTCGTCGCCGACCATCTGAAACTGGTCAACAGTGCCGTGCCGTCCGCGACGAGGAACGCGGAGACCAAGGAGCAGGTGCAGGTGCAGGTGCAGGTGCAGGAGCTGACACGGGCCGTGGGCATGGTCGAGAAGCGCACCGCGAACTATCAGGATCCGACGGGCGAGGTGACGTTCCAGGACGCCCGGGTGACGGAGTTCGCCCGTGGCTACGGGCACTACACCCCGGAAGAGGGCGAGGCCTTCCGGCGGGACCTGGCGAATCCGGACTTCGGGGGCTTCGAGGAGGGGAAGAAGTACGTGCTCGTGGTGTACCGGGGCAGCGGTCACAGCGGCCGGGCCGGCGCCAACGCACCGGCCCTCGACACCGGTACGGAGGGCGTGGTGCAGATCATCGAGCAGGCCAAGGCGGCGCTCGGGGACGGTCACACGATCGTTCCGATGGGCGAGGAGCCCGCCGTCTGGGAGGGGCCGGCCCTGCGGGAGTACTGGAACTGGCCGTCGGTCGGGAACCGCCGCAAGGAGCTCGCGCTCCTCAAGTACCTCTCCGACACGTACGAGGTGGTCGGAGCGGTCGGCATGCGCAGCGGCGTGATGGACGAGCTCTCCTTCGCCGGAATCAAGATCGTCTCGATCGACATCAGCCCGCACCGCAACGAGGGCGACGGGCTGCCGAACCTCAAGCAGTCCAAGGGATGGACGCGCGGACTGAAGTTCGAGGAAGCCATGGGGCGGAACTACGGCCGGGCATTCATCACCGAGGCGAGGGCGAATGACCGGATGCTCGAAGGCGCGTTCCCCGGAAAGTTCCTGGGGGGCGATCCGAAGGTGATTCGAAGTGCGATCGAATTCTATCTGGGCCGTCACGAGAGGCCCATGGAAGTCGGGCACGAGTCCCACCCGCACCTGGCGGATCCCGTGCGCGTGGGCCTGGATCAGATGAAGGCCGTCGAGGAGATGACCGGCTTCGAACTGGCGAAGCAGACCCTGCCCTACCTGCGTGAATTCAACGAATTCAAGGAGCGCCTCGCTCCTGACGCGTGGGAGCAGGTGGAGGGGCAGCTGGCTCTGGCGGAGGACATGGCGCACGAGATCGAGTCGGCGGCCGCCAAGGTCTGCGCGACTGCCGTGCCGGAGTTCGGCGCCAACGGACTCAAGGCGCTCGGAGTCACCTGGATAGCCGACAACCACTGGAAGGTCCTGGCGGAGGACTACACCGGAACCATCGACAAGAAGGTCAGCAACGCCGCTTTCAAGGCGATCAGGGAGGGGCTGGAGGAGGCTCTCGCCGAGTACTTGACGAGGCAGGCCAACCCCGGGGTGGACGAGAAGACCATCAAACAAATGCGGAAGGGTTTCTGGACCCCGGAAGTCAAGGAAATGGTCCGGAAATTGACCGAGGACCAGCTGAAGAGGATCTACCAGATCTGCCGTGAGCAGTACAAGGCCCCGTCGGACGAAGACGGCGAGGCCCCGGCCGGATGATCCGGCCGGGGCCCGCCCCGGGGGCCTTGGCGGCTCAGCCGCCGAGGCCCCGCAGGGTGTGGTAGACGCCGCAGGCCTGGAGGGCGAGCGGAAGCAGGGAGAGGGCGCTGAGGGTGTGCAGGATGTCGGCGATCCGGCCCCAGTAGGGGAGCAGGCGCCGGCCGGGGACCGTCCAGGCGACGACCAGCAGGGCGACGGCCACCGCCAGCAGGCCGCCCAGCAGGCCGAGCCGCTCGGCGGGCGAGGCCGTGTGCGCCGCCCGGGAGACCAGCACCAGGCCGCCGTAGACCCCGGGCAGCAGGATGCTCAGCCGCTGGCGGATGCTGCCGACGGCCCGGCCGTGCAGCAGGAGCAGCAGGCTGAGTGCCGCGGCCTCGGCCGGGCCGGCCCAGCCGTCGGTGAAGGCGAGGACGGTCAGGCAGGCCGCGCAGACGGCGCCGATCGCCGTGTAGAGGGCCATCAGGTAGTCATCGGCGATCAGGGCGCGCGGCAGTACGGCGGCGGCCGGGACGGGCTCGATGTTCTCCTGCAGTTCCTCGGCGTTGCGCGGGAGCATCGGCAGCCGCAGACCGGAGAGCCGGAAGGCGAACGACGGCACGAAGGCGCCGATCAGGACGGCCACCACCGCGACCACGGCGACCAGCTTGCCGAGCGTCAGCCCCGCCAGCACCAGCACCCCCGCCAGCACCCCGAGCACCGCGACCAGCACCACCCCGAGGAAGAGCGGGGCGGCCCCGCCCACCGCCGCCAGGGCCAGCACCGCCGCGCCGGCCCCGGCGGAGGCGGCCGCCAGCACCCGGGCGCCGAGCAGGTCGTCCCCGCCCGGGCCGCTGGGCAGCAGCAGGGCGGCGAGGCCCAGGTACGGGACGGCGGCGGCGCCGAGCGCGGCGCCCGCGCCGGCGTCGGCCATGGCCCGGGAGGCGCTGGCGGCGCCGAGCAGCAGCAGGGCCGCGACGGCCGCCGCGGCGGCCTGGCGCGGGCCGGCGGGGCCGGGCAGGGCGAGCAGCACCCAGGCGGCGGCGAGGGCCGTGAGGGTGACGGCGAGAGCGAGGCGGCGGGTGAGGGCGGGGCGCCAGGTGTCGCCGCGCTCGTTCATGCCGGAGGCCACGCCGTCGACCAGGTCGTCGAAGTGGACCGGCGGCAGGGCCTGGTGGCGCGGGCGCAGGTGGACCGCGTCGCCGTCGTGCAGCTTCAGCGCCTCGGTGCTCTGCTCCTCGTCGAGCGGATCCTCGCCGAGCCGTTGCAGCACCCAGCCGCCGTGCTCCAGCCCGGTCTCGGCGAGGTCCGGGCCCGCGTGGCCGAGGATGGCGGGAAGCAGGTCGCCGAGCGGTACGTCGGCCGGGACGGCCAGCTCGAAGACCACCTCCGGCGCGTGGAACCTCAATCGGCACAGTCCTGCGACGACACTGCTGCTCACGCCAGTCCTCCGGCTCGGTGGTGTTCTCCGCTCGGTTGAACGGGCGGCTCGGCGCGCCGCGTTCAACCGCGGTTGAACCCCGGGTGCCACGCCGTCCGTGAGCCAGAGGGACGGCTGTCGCAGTGAGGAGCCCGTCACAGTGAGGAGCCCTGAGTGAGCGTTGTGCTGGTCACCCGGACGCCCCGGCGCCCGGGGCCCGAGATGCCGGACGGCGAGATCCAGTTGCAGGAGCCGCCGGGTCTGCCGGAGAAGCAGAGCGGCATGGCGAGCGTGATCAGCATGGCCCCGATGGCGCTCGGCTCGCTGTCGATGGTCTTCATGTTCCTGCACCCGGGCGGCGGCGAGGGCGGCGGTGGCGCGCTCAGCTACCTCGCGATGGGGATGATGGCGCTGTCCGCCGTCGGCATGCTGGTCACCCAGCTGATCCGCGGCTCCAGCGACCGCAAGCAGCAGTTGCGCGGCGAGCGCCGCGACTACCTGCGCTACCTCTCCCAGGTGCGCCGCCAGGTGCGGCGTTCGGTCGACGCCCAACGGCAGGCGCTCGCCTGGCGGCACCCGGCCCCGGACGAGCTGTGGTCACTGGTGGGCACCACCCGGCTGTGGGAGCGGCGGGCCGCCCACCCGGACTTCAGCGACGTCCGGATCGCGGTCGGCGCCCAGCGCCTGGCCACCCCGCTCGCCCCGCTGGCCACCAAGCCGGTCGAGGACCTGGAGCCGCTGTGCGCGCACGCGCTGCGCCGCTTCATCCACGCCTACGGCACCGTCGCCGACCAGCCGATGGCGATCCACCTGCGCGGCTTCGCCCAACTGCTGCTGCGGGCCGAGGACCCGGAGGCCGCCCGCGCCCTGGTGCGCGCCGTGCTCGCCCAGCTCGCCGTCGTGCACGGCCCGGACGAACTGCGCATCGCCGTCGTCACCGACGCCGAGCGGCGCACCTCCTGGGACTGGGCCAAGTGGCTGCCGCACGCCCTGCACCCGACCGACACCGACGGCGCCGGCCCGGTCCGGCTGGTCGCCGGCAGCCTCGGCGAGGTCGAGCAGCTGCTGGGCGAGGAGTTCACCAGCCGCCCGGGCTTCGAACCGGACGCCGTGCCCAACCGGGACGAGCCCTTCACCGTCCTGGTGCTCGACGGCCCCGGCGCCCACACCGGCAGCCGCGCCGCGCTCACCGGCTACCGCAACGCCGTCCTGATCGACCTGTCCGACAGCCTGGAGTGGCGCGCCGCCCGCACCACCCTGCGGCTGCGGATCGACGACGGACGGCTCGCCATGATCGGCGCCGACCGCAACCGCAAGGACGTCGTCACCGACCTCGGCCGCCCCGACGCGCTCGCCGTGCCCGCCGCGACCCGCCTCGCCGCGCTGCTCGCCCGCTACCGCATCGCCGACGGCGTGGACGTCGCCGAGCCGCTCGCCACGGACTTCGACCTGACCGCCCTGCTCGGCATCCCCGACCTGAACACCCTGGACGTCGAGGCGCTCTGGGGCCAGCGCGGCATCGCGCAGCGGCTGCGCGTCCCGCTCGGGCTCGGCCCGGACGGCCGCCCGGTCGACCTCGACCTGAAGGAGTCCGCGCAGGGCGGCATGGGCCCGCACGGCATGCTGATCGGCGCCACCGGCTCCGGCAAGTCCGAACTGCTGCGCACCCTGGTGATGGCGCTCGCCGTCACCCACTCCTCCGAGGTGCTCAACTTCGTCCTGGTCGACTTCAAGGGCGGCGCGACCTTCCTCGGCCTGGACGGCCTGCCGCACACCTCCGCCGTGATCACCAACCTGGCCGACGAGGCCGCGCTGGTCGACCGCATGCGCGACGCCCTGCACGGCGAACTCATCCGCCGCCAGGAGCTGCTGCGCGAGGCCGGCTACGCCTCGCTGCTGGACTACGAGACGGCGCGCGCCGGCGGCGCCGCGCTGCGCCCGATGCCCACGCTCTTCGTCGTCGTCGACGAGTTCAGCGAACTGCTGTCCGCGCACCGGGACTTCATGGAACTCTTCGTGATGATCGGCCGGCTCGGCCGCTCGCTCGGCGTCCACCTGCTGCTCGCCTCCCAGCGCCTCGACGAGGGTCGGATGAGCGCGCTGGAGTCCCACCTGTCCTACCGGATCGGCCTGCGCACCTTCTCCGCGATGGAGAGCCGCGGCGTCCTCGGCGTCCCCGACGCCTACCAGCTGCCCTCCCAGCCCGGCAACGGCTTCCTGCGCAGCGACATCTCCACCCTCACCCGGTTCAAGGCCGCCTACGTCTCCGGGCCGTACCGGCCCAAGCGCCGGGCCTCCCAGCAGGCCGCCCTCGCCGGGCAGGTCGTCGCCTACGGCACCGACTACGTGCTGCCGCGTCACCTCCCGGCGACCGCGGCCGAGCCCGAGGAGGAGCAGGCGTCCGACGGTTCGCTGCTGGAGGTCGCCGCCGGCCGGCTGCGCGACGCCGGACCGCCCGCCCACCGGGTCTGGCTGCCGCCCCTGGACGTCCCGCCCACCCTCGACGAACTGCTGCCGCCGCTCGTCCCGCACCCCGAACGCGGCCTCACCACCGAGGACGAGCGCTCCCACGGCTCGCTCGGCCTGCCGGTCGGCATCGTCGACCGCCCTTTCCAGCAACTGCGCGACCTGCTCACCGCCGACCTGGCCGGCGCCGGCGGGCACGTCGGCATCGCCGGCGCCCCGCAGAGCGGCAAGAGCACCATGCTGCGCACCCTGATCACCGGCCTCGCCCTCACCCACACCCCGCGCGAAGTCCAGTTCTACTGCCTGGACTTCGGCGGTGGCACGCTCTCCGCCCTGCGCGGACTGCCGCACCTCGGCGGCGTCACCGGCCGGCACGACGGCGAACGGGTGCTGCGCACCGTCGCCGAGGTCAACGGCATCATCACCCGCCGCGAGCAGTACTTCGCCGAACTCGGCATCGACTCCATCGCGTCCTTCCGCCGCCGCAAGGCCGCCGGGGAACTGCCCGACGACCCGCACGGCGACGTCTTCCTCGTCATCGACGGCTGGAACACCCTGCGCCAGGAGTTCGGCGACCTCGTCCAGCCGCTCACCCTGATCTCCCAGCGCGGCCTCAACTACGGCGTCCACCTGGTCATCGCCACCACCCGCTGGGGCGAGATCAGCGGCGGCCTGCGCGACCAGTTGCAGACCCGCTTCGAACTGCGGCTCGGCGACTCCGTCGACTCCGTCATCAACATGCGCGCGGCCGCCAAGGTCCCCAAGCTGCCCGGCCGCGGCCTCACCGACGAGCAGCTGCACTTCCTCACCGCCCTGCCCCGGATCGACGGCTCCGGCGACACCGACGACCTCGGCGACGGAGTGGCCGACCTGGTCGACGCCGTCGCCGCCCACTGGACCGGCCCACGGGCCCCCGAGGTCAGGATGCTCCCGCTCACCCTCGACGCCGCCGGGCTCCCCGCCCCCGAGGGCCGGCTGCGCGTCCCGATCGGTCTGGAGGACACCGAGGTCTCGCCGCTGTGGCACGACTTCGAGGAGAACCCGCACCTGCTGGTCGTCGGCGACAGCGAATCCGGCAAGACCAACCTGCTGCGGCTCATGATCAACGCCATCACCTCCGCCTACACCCCCGCCGAGGCGCGGATCATGCTGGTCGACTACCGGCGCGGCCTGTTCGACGCGGTGCCCCAGGAGTACCAGCTCGGCTACGCGGTGGCCGTCGACAAGCTCCGCCAGATCGTCGACGGCGCCTCGCGCGCCATGAAGAACCGCATCCCGCCCGCGGACATCACCCCCGCCCGGCTCAGGCTGCGCGACTGGTGGACCGGGCCCGAACTGTTCATCCTCGTCGACGACTACGACCTCGTCGGCTCCACCAGCGGCGCCCACCCCTTCGCGGCCCTGCTCGAAGACCTCTCCCAGGGCGCCGAGATCGGCCTCCACCTGGTCGTCGCGCGCGGCGCCAACGGCGTCGGGCGAGCTCTCGGCGACCCGCTGATGCGCAAGCTCCAGGAGGTCAACTCGCCTTCCCTGCTGCTCTCCTGCCCGCCCTCGGAGGGGTACCTGTTCGGCAACGTCAAGCCCCGGCAGTTCCCCGCCGGGCGCGGCCTCTACATCACCCGGCGACGCACCGTCCAGGTGCAGACCGGGCACGTGGCGGACGAACCGGAGGCCGGCCGGTGACCGCCTCCACGCTGCGGGCGCTCGGCCCGCACTACGTCATCGCGCCGCCCGGCGCGGAGGCCGCCGGACTGGCCGAAGCCCTCGCGCCCGTCGGGGCCGAACCCGGCGCGCTGCTGCTGCTGGCCGCCGCCGCGGACGCCGCGCCCGTCCTGCTCGCCTCGCTCGACGACCTCGTACGGGCGGCGGGTGAGCGCGGCGCCGACGTGCTGGTGCTCGCCGCCTCGGGACTCGCCGCGATCGGGCCGGACGGACGGCGGCCCGCCGAACTGCTCGCCGCCCGCTCCGGGCTGACGATCGTGGCGCCCGACGCGATGGTCAGCATCGAGCCGGACGGAACGCTGTCGGCCCCGGACGGCTCCTGGTGGCGCTGCCCGCCGGGCGGCGCCCAGCTCCGGGCCGAACCGCTCGGCGCGCGGTGGCCCGCCGCGGCCGCCATCACCCCGCTGACGCGCGATGCGTACTGGGTCACCGAAATCGCGGGCCGGGCGCGGCCCGCCGCGCTGGACCACGCGGCCGCGACCGACGGCGGACTGCTGCTCGTCCTCGGCGAACCGGCCGGGCGGCTGCCCACCGGGGCCCAACTCGCCAACGCCGCCGCGCTGCTGCTCGGGACGGTCGCGGAGGACGCGCGCCTCACCCTGAGCGCGCCGTGGGCCGCGCCGGTCGAGCTCATCGAACTCGCGGCGGTCGCGGCGGCCTCGCTGGGGCGCGAGGTCCGGGCGGCCGTCGGCCTGCCGGTACGGGGCGCGGCCGGGCTGCGCCACGTCCACCTCGCCGCGGACGGCACCGAAGGGTGGGAGCCCTACCTCACCGAACTGGTCGCCTGCCCGACCGACCGCACCGTCACGGCCGTCGGCTGGCGCAGCCGGCCCGACCTGCCCGCCGCCCCCGGGCCCGCGCGCTACCCGGCCTTCCCCGGCTGGGAACTGGAAGCCGTCGCGGCCGGACTCTGGCTCCGCCCGGCCGCCACCGCGGACCGCGGCCCCCGCCTTCGGAGGCCCGACCCGGCCGGCCCCGCGCTGGTCGTCGGGTCCCCGGGACGCCCCGTCCCCGAGACACTCTGGGACCACCTCGGGGCCGTGCTCGGCTCGCTCCCGCCGGCGCCCGCGCGCCTCGCCCTCGCCGTCGAGGGGACGCTGGACGTCGAGTCCGGGGCGGTCGGGCGTTTCTGCGCCCGGCTGTACGGGCTCGACTGGGTCGGACCCGCCGCTGCTTCGGCTGCCGTGGCGGCGCCCGGCCCGGAGGCGGCGCCCGCGCTTGCGGCGGGGCCCGTAGCTGTACCTGAGCCCGCGTCGGTGGAGCTCGGAGCGTCGGCGGAGGCGGACCCGGCGCCGCTACCGGTGTCGACCGAGCCCGGGGCGCCGGAGCCGGTGGCCGCGACCGGTCCGGTGTTCGAGATCGAGACGGAGGCTGGGACCGGGACGGAGACCGAGACCAGGACGGAGTCCGAAGCCGGGATTGGGACGGAGAGCGGGATCGAGACGGATCCGGTGGCCGTACCGGTCCCTATGGCCACGATGGGGGTCTTCGGAGGAGAGCCCGGGGAACGCCCCGCTTCCCCTCCCACCCCCGAGCCCGCCCCCGGGCCGACTGCGGCCGCGGTGGGCGACACCGGCACGACGGTGGCCCCGGACGCCGGCCCCGGCCCGGCCGTGGAGCCGGGGGCGAGCGTCGCACCCGGGGGAGGAGACCGGACGCCGCCCGACGGGGAGGCCGGCCCCGGGCCCGCGCCGGCAGCCGCTTCGGAGGAGAGCATCCCCGTAGCGGAGGAGGTGCCGACCCCTGCCCCGGCACTCGACCCTGAGCTGGCCGTGTCCACGGAGGCCGCCGAGTCCACGGAGCCGCCGGGAACCATGGCGGGCCAGGCCGGGGCACACTCGACGCCCGAGCCTGCGGCCGGCTCCACGCCAGTGCAGGCCCCGGGGCCTGCCCCCGAGCAAGCTCAGGCGCAGTCGACCGCCCCCTTGTCGGACCTGGTCGAGCTCTCCACCCCCGCCGAGGACCGTGCGGCCCTGGTCACCCTCCTCGGGCCCGCCTACCAGCGCTTCGTCCGGCGGGCCGAGGACGTCGCGACCCGCCTGCCCGGCCTGCGGGCCCGGGCCGACGAGGGCGATCCGCGGCCCGAACTGGTCGCCGTGCTGCTCCACCACACCGACTCGACCGTCCTCGCCGAGCGTGCCGAGCTCCGCGCCGCGGCGCGGTCGGGCGCCCCGGGCCCGTTCGGCCCGTACCTGCGCTGCCTCGCGGCCGGGCTCCGGCGGCTGCCCAGCCACTACGGAGGCGTGCTGGTGGCGGGCCCGGTCGAGTCGGCCGACCTGGCCGCCTACACCCCGGGAACCGTGGTCACCGAGCGGGCCCCGGTCAGCGGCCTGGCGGCGCCGGGCGCGGACTTCGGCGAGGACGTCGGGGTGGAGTTCGCCATCTGGTCCGTCGGTGGCCGCCGCAGCTCGGTCTTCGGCGAGCCGGGCGACCAGCCGACCGTGATCTTCGCCCCGGGGACGGAGTTCGAGGTGGTGGACGTCGACCTGCCGGACGAGACGACCGGGCGTCCGGCCCGCGTGCTGCTCCACGAGATCGGCGGCGTCCGCCCGCGCCCCGACCGCCTGCGCAGTTGGCTGGCCCGGCGCGACGCCGTCGCTCCCGCCGACCGGATCCGCCCCGCCGACCCGGCCCGCTACCTCCTGGACCTCGGCGGCGCGGCCGGACGGTGACGTCCTGTGGGGGCCGGGCGGCCGCGTCGTGGCGCGGATCACCTGGTCCGAGGCGCGGCACCGGCGCCCCTCCCACTCTCCCCGGCCGGTGGTGGGCCCTGGCCCCGACCCGGCCGGTCGGGCCGTCGGCCGACGGACCGGCACCGCGATGAACCCGGGGCGGCCTTCCGTCCGTCGGACGAAGCGTAGGGGCGAACCGGCGGGAGGAGTGCGGGATGAGCGGGACGAGCGGGACGATGCGGGACGACTTCCGGTTGGCGTCGGTGTTCGACGCCGTGGACCCGGTGACGGGGCCGGGCTTCGGGCCGGACCGGCCGAGGATCGAGGAGCGCGCGGAGCGCGAGGCACTCGTCGGCTACCTGCGCGCGGGCGCGCCCGTGCTGCTGACGCCGATGCTGATGGACGACGTGGTGGACCGGCAGCGGCGCTCCATCGTCCCGATGGGCTTCCGTACCGACGGGTCCTGGATCTGGACCGACACCGTGACGTACTACCTGGAGGAGTACGGGCTGGCGCCCGACCCGGAGCTGCTCGCTCACGTCCGCGCGCAGGGCGACGGTCCGTGGGCGGCGCCGGACGCGGCGGTGCTGGAGCGGGCGGTGTCCTTCGTCCTGACCCCGCCGGACTCCGACGAGGAGCCGGTCTGGACGGTCGGCTCGTAGCGGCTGAACCGGTTCGGCCACTCCGTCCGTACCTCCCCACAGGAGTGTCGTCGAGTGCAGGGGATGCATGGTGGCCGAGGAGAAGCGCGGCGAGGCGGGGCGGACGGGCGCCGGGTTCCAGCTCCCGGAGGTGAACTGGGCCCTGGCGGCGGAGGTCGAGCCGCCGGAGGGTGCGTCGGCGGCGGCCGCCTCGGAGGGAACCGCCTCGGCGAAGGGTGAAGCGGCGGAGGCGGGTTCCGGCGCCGCGACCGCGGTGCTGCCCGCACAGCCGGAGCGCGAGCAGCCGGCTGCACCTCCCGCCGTCCCGCCCGTGCCCGCACCGGCCACGGCCACGACGACCGCAGCACCCGCCACCGCAGCACCCACCGCCGCCGGGACGCCCGAGGCGGTGGCCGCCGCGAGCGTCGCCGAGCCCTCCACCGACACCGGCACCGACCAGGGCCCCCGGCCGGGCCGGGTCTCCCGCCCGATGATCGCGGCGGCCGTCGCCGTCGGCCTGGTGCTGGTGGGCACTTCCGTGGTGGTGACCCAGCTCGGCGGCAACGAGCACAAGGGCGGCCCGGCCCAGGCGGACGCCCCGCCCGGCTACGGGCAGAGTGGTGGGGACGGCGGCAACGGCTTCGTCCCGAACTTCGACGAGCACGGTGGTACCAGCGGCTCCGGCGGCACCCCTGCCCCCGGTCAGCCCGACGCGGTGGTCCCGGCCGCGGACGCCGGCACGGGCACGCCCGCCCCGGGCGACCAGCCGGCCTCGGCCCCGAACGGCACCGGAAGCAGCGGAGGCGCGGGAGGCACTGCCGCTCGATCCGGCGGAGCCGCTAACTCCGGTGGTGGAAACGCGAGTTCGACCACCGCTCCAGGTCGCGCCCAGGGCGGCTCCGGCTCCGGCTCGGGTTCCGGCTCGGGTTCCGGTTCCGGTGGCGCCGCCGCTGCCGCCGCAGGTGGCGCGGCGGGGAGCGCGGCCGGTGGCGCCGCCAACCCCGCCCCGCAGAACCCCGCGCCGCAGCAGCCGGCCCCGCAGAACCCCGCGCCGCCGCCGGCTTCCCAGCAGCCCGCGCCGCCGCCCCCGCAGAAGGCCGCGCCCACCGTCGTGGTCACCGGCCCGTACTGCGGCAACAAGAGCGGCGTGTACAGCCAGAAGGGCTGGTTCGACCAGGGCGACTCCGGCTGGCGGAGCAACTCCGGCGGCTACAGCGGCGACGGCTGCAACGGGACGTACACCTCGGTGCCGATGTCCGGGGACGGTTCGGACGACAAGAACTCGGTGGTGTGGACCTTCACCGTGGACAAGGTCACCAGCTGCACCCTGGACGTCTACATCCCGGCCAGCGGGGACGTGAAGAAGGTCGGCGGGAACCCGACCTACTACACCGTGCAGAGCGGCAGCGGGTCGAGCGACTTCAAGATCAACCAGACCTCCAACCAGGGCCGTTGGGTCGGCGAGGGCACCTTCCAGTACCGCGGCTCGCTGTCCGTCACCCTGCACACCCGCGGCCAGGACTGGGTCGGCGGTAACAAGACCTACGCCCACCACGCCGCCAGCGCCATGCGCGTCACCTGCACACCCTGACCTGACCCTCATCCTCCGAGCAGGTCACGAACGAACGCCCCACGACGAAGGGAACCCCCAGGCATGTCGCGCCCGGTGCTGACGGTCTGCGCGGAGCAGCGGGAACGCGGCTCCTACCGTACGATCGGCGAGGCCCTCCAGGCAGCCCGCAGCGGCGCGGTGATCTCCGTACGCCCCGGCCGGTACGAGGAGAACCTGGTGCTCACCAAGGTGGTGACCATCACCGCCGAGGACGTCCGGGGCAGTGTGCGGATCAGTCCGCGCCGTGGCTCGGTGGTCCAGGTCCTGGCCGAGGCCGTCCAGCTGACCGGCCTGGTGATCCAGGGGCAGGACGACGACCTGCCCGCCGTCGACGTCCCGCGCGGCCAGCTCGCGCTACAGGACTGCGAGGTGATCGGCAACGCCTGGACGGCCGTCCTCACCCGCCAGCAGGGCGAACTGGCCATGCGCGGCTGCCGGGTGGTCAACACCGCCGGCGCCGGGCTGGTCGAGACCTCCACCGGCGCCAGCGTCATCGAGGACAGCGTCATCGAACACCTCGGCACCTCCGCCCTGGTGATCGGCGAACGGGCCAACCCCACCGTGCGGCGCTGCGTCCTGCGTGACGCGCGCGGCAACGGCATCTGCGCCAACGGGGAGGCGCGCGGAGTCATCGAGGACTGCGAGATCTCCGCCACCGACAAACCCGCCGTGGCCCTGGAGGAGCAGAGCACCACCCGCCTGCTGCGGACCGAGGTCCGCGACAGCGCGGTCGGCGTCTTCCTCGGCTCCACCGCGCGGGTGGTGCTGGAGGACTGCACCGTCACCGCCGTGCGCGGCCACGGCTACGTCCTCACCAACGGCACGGACCCCCTGCTGCGCCGCTGCCGCGCCGTCCGCAGCCAGGGCCACGGCCTGCACATCGCCGGCCGTGCCCGCGGCACCTTCGAGGACTGCGAGGTCACCGCCGCCGCGCAGGCCGGCATCCACGTCGACGAATCGGCCAGCCCCAGCCTGGTGCGGGCCGTGGTGCGCGACAGCGAGACCGACGGCGTCGACCTCACCGGGGAGAGCGCCGCGGAGTTCGACCGCCTGGAGGTGCGCGACGCGGCCGGCGCCGGCATCGTCATCCGTGACGGCGCCAACCCGCTGCTGCGCCGCATCACCGTCACCGACGCCGGTGGCCACGGCGTCGAGGTGGCGCGGGACGGGCGCGGCCGGATCGAGGACGCCACCGTGCTGGACGCGGGCAAGAACGGCATCCGGATCGCCGACGGCGCCAACACCTACCTCGGCGGCAGCCTCGTGCGCGGCAGCAAGGCCTGCGGCATCTCGATCGGCGCCGAGGGCATCGCCACCCTGCGCGACGTCGAGTCCGCCGACAACGCGTTCGACGGCGCGAGCGTCGAACACGGCGGCGAACTCACCGCGACCAGGACCAGGCTGCGGGCCAACCGCCGCCACGGGCTCCACCTGCTGCCCGGCGCCCGCGCCACCCTCACCGGCTGCCAGCTGACCGACAACACCGTGGACGGCCTGCGCTCGGAGTCCGCCGAACCCGTCCGGCTCACCGACTGCGTCACCGCCGAGAACCAGGGCGCCGGGCTGCGGCAGAGCGAGCCCACCGACCGGCTCGCCGTCGAGAACCTCGACAGCCGGGACAACCGCTCGCCCGACGCGCACGGCACGGTCACCGCCGCGGCGACCGCCGCCGGGGACGAGGGCGAGTCCGCCGACGGCACTCCGCAGGAGGCCCCCGCCGCTCCCGGGCCGCAGGGCCCGCAGGCCGTCCTGCAGACCCTGGTCGGGCTGGAGGGCGTCAAGGAGCAGGTCGCCACCCTGGTCAACCTCAACAAGCTGGCCCGGCGCCGCGAGCAGGCCGGGCTGCCCTCCCTCCCGATGAGCCGCCACCTGGTGTTCGCCGGCCCGCCCGGCACCGGCAAGACCACCGTCGCCCGGCTCTACGGCGCCATCCTCGCCGAACTCGGCGTGCTGCGCAGCGGCCACCTGGTCGAGGTCGCCCGCGCCGACCTCGTCGCCTCGATCATCGGCGGCACCGCGCTCAAGACCACCGAGGTCGTCATGGAGGCGCTCGGCGGCGTGCTCTTCATCGACGAGGCGTACACCCTGTCGGCCGGCTCCGGCGGGACCGGACCGGACTTCGGCCGCGAGGCCATCGACACCATCGTCAAGCTGATGGAGGACCACCGCGAGGACCTGGTGGTGATCGTCGCCGGGTACGAGAACGAGATCCGTGACTTCCTGGCCTCCAACCCGGGCCTCGCGTCGCGGTTCAGCCGCACCGTCGAGTTCCAGAACTACAGCGTCGACGAACTCACCACCATCGTCGAACACGCCGCCGGGGGCCACGGCTACGAGCTCGCCGACGGCACCCGCGAGGCCCTCGCCGTCCACTTCGACCGGATGCCCAAGGGCGCCGACTTCGGCAACGGCCGCGCCGCCCGCAAGGTCTTCGAGGAGATGGTCGACCGCCAGGCCTCCCGGCTCGCCGAACTGGAAGACTTCGACAACGCCGACCTCAGCCGGCTGCTCCCCGCCGACGTCGGCGAGCAGGCCGCCGCCGCCGTCGCCCGCGCCGCCGCCGGAGCCGACCAGCCCGAGGAGCCCGGCCTGCTCGACCGGCTGCGCGGCATGGTCGGCCTCGCCGCGGCCAAGGAACAGGTCGAGGACCTGGTCAACCTGACCCGGCAGACCCGCCGCCGCGTCGAGGCCGGACTGCCCGCTGCCACCATCAGCCACCATCTGGTCTTCTCCGGCCCGCCTGGCACCGGCAAGACCACCATCGCCCGGCTCTACGGCGAACTCCTCGCAGAACTCGACGTCCTGCCGGCCGGTCAGCTCATCGAGACCGCCCGCGCCGACCTCGTCGGCCGCTACATCGGCCACACCGCGCAGCTCACCCGCGACGCCTTCGAACGCGCCCGCGGCGGCGTGCTCTTCATCGACGAGGCCTACACCCTGACGCCCCGCAACGGCACCGGCGGCGACTTCGGCCAGGAGGCCGTCGACACCCTGATGAAGCTGATGGAGGACCACCGCGACGAGGTCGTGGTGATCGTGGCCGGCTACCAGGAGGAGATGCGCGGCTTCCTCTCCTCCAACCCCGGCCTGGCCTCCCGCTTCTCCCGCGAGATCACCTTCGACCACTACGCGGACGACGAACTCGTCACCATCGTCCGCCTCCAGGCGGAGACCGCCGGGTACAACTGCACACCGGAGACGCTGGCGGCGCTCGGCGAACTCTTCGCCGCCGTCCCGCGCGACCGGTCCTTCGGGAACGGGCGCTTCGCCCGTCAGGTGCTGGAGTCGATGATCACCCGGCAGGCCGGCCGGCTCTCCCGGCTGGAGGTGGCGGACCTGGACGAACTCAGCCTGCTGCTGCCCCAGGACATCCCGGCCGGGCGGATCGGCAGCCTCGCGTGAGGACGGCGGCCGCCCTCCTCGCCGTCGGACTGCTGCTGCCGACGGCGGGCACGGCCCTGGCCGACACCCCCGCCGGCGACGACAGCCTCCCGGGCGTCACCCAGCTGCGGCGCGACGCGTCCGGGAAGCCGGCCGGCTGCCTGCCCCCGTCCACCAAGCGCACGTCGCTCACGCCCTGGCCCCAGACCTTCCTGCGCCCCGACCGGGTCTGGCCGCTCAGCCAGGGTGACGGCGTCACCGTCGCCGTCCTCGGCTCCGGCGTGACCGACGGCACCGGCCTGCTCGCCGGTCGCCTCGACTACGCCCCCAAACTCACCGGAGGCGGTGACCCAGCCCGTGACTGCGTCGGCCACGGCACCTTCCTGGCCGGCCTGATCGCCGCCGACCGCCGCGACGGGACGGGCTTCGCCGGACTCGCCCCACGGGCCCGGATCCTCGCCGTATCCGTCACCGACGACGGCGGTGCCACGACGGCGGACCTGCTCGCCCAGGGGATCACGGCGGCGAGCGAACGGGGAGTGCGGATCATCGCGGTCGGGGCGGCGTTGCCGGCCGGCAACGACGCGCTCGCCGGGGCGGTGCGGGCGGCCCGGAGCAAGGGGGCGGTCATCGTCGCGCCTGCGGCCCCCGACGTCCAGCCCGGCTCGGGGAAACCCGGACCGGCCTATCCGGCCGCCTACGGCGAGGTCCTCGCCGTCCGCGACCTCGCCCCCGGCGGCGCCCTCCCCTCGGGCGCCGGAGCCGTCCCGATCGGCGGCCGGGTCGACCTCGCCGCCCCGGGCGACGCCGTCACCGGCACCGGCCCGGCCGCCGGCGGCAACTACACCGGCGCCGGGCCGAGCTTCGCCGCCGCCTTCGTCGCCGCCACCGCCGCCCTCACCCTCGGCAGCCACCCGGACCTCACCGCCGACCAGTTGATCCGGCGCCTGGAGACCACCGCCTACCACACCGTCACCACCCCCGACCCGCAGGTCGGCTATGGCACCATCGACCCCGTCGCCGCCGTCACCCAGCTCTCCGTCCCCGACCAGGCGCCCCCCGCCGCGACACCGGCCGCCCTCGCCATGCCCCCCGCTCCACCCGCCTCCACCGCCCCCACCCAGGCCGTGGTGATCTCCCTGGCCGCACTGGCCGTCATCGCCCTCGTTGCCGCCGCCGGCGCCGTCACGCCGCGTGCCCGTGCTCGCGGCTGGCGCCCGGGGAGGGCGGAGGACGGCCAGGCGTGAGAGGTCGGCCCGGCCGTCCTCCCGCTGCACCGTCGCGCCGCTCCTCGGGCGTGGGCACCGCGCCCTCGACCGCCGGGCTCCCGGTGGCCCCGGCGCTCGTAGCCGCTCTCCGGGCGGGGGCGCCCCCTGGTTCGTCCCGTGACGCACGTACCCCGAGGCCGCCCATCCGTCCTCCGGGCGGGGGTGCGGCCTCAGACGGTGTGGCGGATGGCCAGGGCGTCGCCGACGAGGGCGGCGAGTTCGAGGTAGGCGAGGTGGGTGTGGGGGCGGAGCCGGCCGGGGGTGCCCGGGGTGTGCGCGGGGAGGAGGACGACGTCGCGGCAGAGGGTGCGGAAGTGGGCGAGGAGCTGGCGGTCGGCGACGGGGCGCTCGGTGGGCGGGCTGGGGACGAAGACGACGGTGCCGCCGCGGACGAGGTCGCCGTGGCCGCGGAAGGTCAGGTGGTCGATCAGCGCTGAGGCGTTGCGGGCGCCGTCGGCGGAGGCGTGTTCGCAGATGACCAGTTGGTCGGCGAGTTCGACGGCCGTGAGCTGGACGTCGTCCGCGGCGGCCGTGGTGTCGCTGAGGATCATCGGGTAGCGGCCGCTGAGGTCGGTCAGGGCGTCCCGGAACGCGGGGCCCGGGGTGTCCGGGCGGACGGCGAGGATGTCGAGCCGGCCGGCCGCGCTCCGGTCGAGGATCCGCCGGTCGGCGTGCGAGACGCGGGAGGCGTCGGCGAGGTCGAGGACGATCACCGGGTCGGGCCGGTGCTGCGCCAGGAGGGCGCCGAGCGTGACCGGGACGCCCTCGGCGGGCCTGCCCAGGAGGGCGATGCGGTGGCAGCTGCGCAGCGGGGTCCGGATCCGCTCCACGAGGCGGCGGCGCCGGGCCTCCGTGCCGCCGCCGAAGGGCAGTCGCAGGGCGCGCGGGTGGGCCGCCCGGTCCTGGCGCGCGGCGGGGGCCGTGGCCGGGGACGGCGTGGGTACCGCGAGCAGGGCGGTGGGGGTGGGGTCGCCGGGCGGTGCGGGCGGCTGCGCCTGAGACGCCGGTGTGCGGGTGAACAGCCGCCGTTCGGCGGGCGGGATCAGGACGGTGCCGAGTGGGTCGAGGGGCTGCCGGGGGAACAGCGGGACGGGCTCGGGCCAGGCGGCGGGTGTGTAGTCGGGCCGTTCCGGGGTGGCGGCGGCTCCGTCGGGGCTGCCGTCGGAGAAAGCCATCGGGTGACCTCCTGGTTCACGGTGCGCCGGGCCGGACCGTCGGTGCGTTCAGTCGGGACTACGGGCGAAGGGCCCGTTCCGGTTCAACGCGCGTCACCCTGCGGATCGGTGAACCGCCCCCGGTGGAAGGTCCGTTGAGCGGGACAGGGCGCACCTCGCGTTCCTCGTCACGCTCGGAGGAGCTCATGCGCGCCACCAGGAACCGCGCCGTCACGACGGCCGGTCCGCCGTCGTCGGCCGGTCCTCCGGCCGGTGCGACCGGTGCCACCGGCGGCGGCCCGGCCTCGACGGCGGTCTGGGGCGGGGCCGGTGTCGTGGTGCGGGGTGGGCGCCCGCCCGGTGGCCGCGGTGTTGCCGAAACGCGGAGGCCCAGCCGGGCGCCTCGTCGCCGGCCGAACCGGTGTGCAGGCGGCAGCTGAGCGGCAGCTGCCCGGCCGTACCGGAAAACCCTCTGCTGGACCGGCTGTCAGTAGATACCGTCTTCGGATGGCACTCGATGCGGAACGAGTGCCATGCAGGAGCAGCCGGCGTGACTCCCGTGGGACGGGATGGGGGAGGGACAACGATGGATCCGGACGGGCCGGACGTGCGCGAGGTGGTCGCGGCGCTGGTACGGCAGGAGGAACCGAGCAGGCCCGGGCCGCCTGCGCTGGTGGTGCCCGAGGGCACGGCGGAGGAGGTGACCGCCGCCGCCCGGCGGCTCGCCCTGCGGGCGCTGCCGACCGAGCGGCGGAGGCCGGAGCCCGCACCGGGGCTGCGGGAGCTGGCGGCGGCGCTGGTGGTCGACGAGCACCCCTCGGCACCGGCCTGGTCGGCGGTGGAGCGGGAGCAGCTGGCGACCTGGGTCGCGGTGCTGATCGAGCACCGGGGGGAGGACGGGGTCCAGGAACTGGTGCGCGTGCTCAACGAGGCCTGAGGGGCGGCCTGGTGGCCGTGGGGCGGCCGGGAGATGGCTGCGAGATGGCTGGCTGGTGTCCGTGCGGAGTCCTGGCCTGCGGCCCGGCCGTGCGGGGCCGGGGCGTTGGCGGATCGTTGGTGCGGCCTTGGCGGCTGCGGGCAGTCTGCTGCTTGTAGCCGCCGGGGAAGTCCGGTCGGTGTGTCGCCCTGCCCTTGCCCGATCTGAGAGGCCGCGCGTGTCGAAGCAGCCCGTCGCCCAGCCCACGTCCGTCGCCCAGCCGCCCGTCGGCCCGCCGGCCGGCACGGACCCGTCGGCCACCACGGGATCCGCCCCCGCGCCCGGCACGCCGAAGGCGGCCCGCCCGACCCTCGACCCGGACACGCTCGCCGAGATCCACCGGCTGCACGGCGGTTACCTGCTGCGCGCGCTGCTGCGCGCCACCGGCGGCGACCGGGGCAAGGCCGAGGACATCCTCCAGGAGACCCTGCTGCGCGCCTGGCAGCACCCCGAGGCGCTGGCGGCCGGGGCCGAGCAGAGCCGCCCCTGGCTGTTCACGGTGGCCCGGCGGATCGCGATCGACCACTACCGGATGGCCGCCGCCCGCGCCAAGGAGGTGATCGGCGAGCCGCTGGAGGACCGTCCGCTCGCCGAGGACCCGTACGAGCAGGTGGTCGTCGCCCGGGACATCGCGCTGGCCCTGCGCCGGGTGCAGAAGCACCACCGCGAGGTGCTGGTCGAACTGCACCTGCGGGACCGCTCGGTGGTGGAGGCGGCGGCCCGGCTCGGGGTGCCGCCGGGGACGGTCAAGTCCCGCAACTTCTACGCGATCCGGGCGCTGCGCCCGGTCCTCGCGGCGGAGCACGGCTACGGCCCGGCCGACGGCCGGGGCCAGGCGGCCGCGCTCGACCGCCCGGGTGCCGCCGTCTCCCGCTGACCGTTGACTGCTGACCGCTGACCGGGTCCCCGGGGGGGGGGGGGAGGGGGGGGGGGGGGGGGGGGGGGGGGGGGGGGGGGGGGGGGGGGGGGGGGGGGGGGGGGGGGGGGGGGCGGGAGT
>NZ_JBWKER010000001.1:130949-137087 GCF_056435345.1 Kitasatospora sp. NPDC043950 | reverse complement strand
CTCCCTTCTCCCCCCCCCCCTCCCCCCCCCCCCCCCCCCCCTCCCCCCCCCCCCCCCCCCCCCCCCCCCCCCCCCCGGGGGAGCCGGTCAGTGCCGGTGTGGCGCGCGCGAGTTCAGCGACTCCTCCAGGCTGGTGGTGAACTCGCTCTGCACCCCGGCCAGTCGATCGTGGCTGCGGAAGCGGTCGAGCGCCGAACGCAGCCGGTCCAGGGCCTCCAGTTCACGGCCCCGGCTCAGCAGGTAGGCGGCGTGCGACTGTTCGGCGATGGCCTGGAGGTAGAGCAGGCCCGCTTCCTCGCAGCCGGCCAGCAGCCGGTGCCAGGCCAGGTCGACGGTCTCGCTGCGCCCGTGCGGGGGCAGGGTGTGCGCCTCGGTCAGCATCGACCACAGGTGGATCGAGGTGACCGGGCGGGCGGGCAGCAGCTCCCTGGCCTCCCGGGCCTGCCGCAGCGCGCCCTGCCGGTCCCCGGCCAGCAGGCTCACCCAGCTGTGGTGGACCAGGGCGACGGCCAGCGGCCGGGGGTCGCCGGACTCCACGGCCAGCGCGGCCGAGCCGGACGCCAGCCGGGCGGCCTCGGTCGCGCTGCCCAGGATCGCGGTGATCAGCGACTGGGTGGCGAGCGCGCGGGCGTACGCGGCGCGGCCCGCGGGCCCGGTCGCGGCCTCGCCGGCGGCCACCGCCCGGCGCGCGGCCTCGGCCGCCTCCTGGCGGCGTTCCAGCCCGAGCAGCGCGTTCGCCCGGGCGCCGTGCAACTGGGCGGCGGCCAGCTCGTCGCCGCACCGCTCGGCCTCCCGGACGCCCGCGCGCAGGCAGCCCAGCCAGTCGGTGAACCGGCTGGAGCCGTAGTACAGCGGGCCGGCGGCCTGGGCCAGCCGCCAGACCCGGTCCGGGTCGTCGGCGGTGCCGGTGATCAGCGCGCGGATCGCGGGCTCCTCGGCCTGGAACCAGTCCAGTGCGGCGCGGATGCCGTCGGCCGGCGGCAGGGCCCGCGGGGGGTGGACGAGCGTGTCGAAACCGTCCTGGCCCGGCTCGATGAACTCGCCGCCCTGCCGCAGCGCCGCCTGGTAGTAGTCCAGCAGCCGCTCCCGGGCGAGGCGTCGGCGCGGCTCGGGCTGCTCGGCGAGCAGCCCGGCGCTGAACAGCCGGACCAGCTCGGCGCGGCCGTAGCGCCCGGGCGCCGCACCGGTGAGCAGGTGGTGGGCGGCGAGTTCGCCGAGCGACCGGCGGGCGGTGGCCGGGTCGGCGCCGAGCACGGCCGCACTGGTCAGGGTGTCCACCTCCCGGCCCGGGTGGGCGGCCAGGAGGGTGAGCAGTTCGGCGGCGCCGGGGGAGAGGCGGCGGTACGTCAGGAGGAGCTCGGTGGTGACGCCGGTCGCGCCGTCGGCGTCCAGGACGGGCAGTCTGGTCTGCTCGTCGGCGAGTTCGGCGACCAGTTCGGCGATCGTCCAGTCCGGGCGGGTGGCCAGCCGGGCCGCGGCGATCCGCAGCGCCAGCGGCAGGTGGTCGCAGAGCCCGGCCAGTTCGGTGGCGGCGGCCGGTTCGGCCCGCAGCCGGTCGGGGCCGAGCGCGCGCTCCAGCAGCCGCAGGGAGTCGTCCTGGGGCAGCGGGGGCAGGCGCAGCAGGGCCGCACCGTCGGCGGCCACCAGCCCCTCCAGCGAGCCGCGGCTGGTCACCACGGCGGCGCAGCCGGGCCCCTGCGGCAGCAGGTCGGCGACCTGGTCGGCATCGGCGGCGTCGTCCAGGACCACCAGCAGGCGCCGCCCCCTGGTCCGGTCGCGGTAGAGCGCGGCCCGGTCGTCCCGGTCCTCGGGGACGGCGCCCTCGGAGACCCCGAGGGCCCGCAGGAAGCCGCCGAGGGCGGCTTCCGGGTCGGCCGGGCCGGCCGGGTCGAGGCCCCGCAGGTCGGCGAACAGCTGCCCGTCCGGGAAGTGCGGGGCGCGGCGGTGCGCCCAGGCGGTGACCAGCGCGCTCTTGCCGGCCCCGGCCGGTCCGACCACCACGGCCAGGCCGTCACCGGCGCGGTCCGGGCCGCACTCGCCGTCCAGCCAGCAGCCCTCGCTGTCCCGGCCGACGAAGTCGACCGGGCGGCGCGGGAGTTGACGGGGAACCCGCGGCGCGGCCGGAGGGGCCGCCGAGCGGGCCGGGGCCGGCTGCTCGGCCCCGCCCCCGGACAGCACCTCGGCGAGCGCCGCCTGGAGCGCCGGGCCGGGCCGGATCCCCAGCTCGCGGTCCAGCCGCACCCGGGCCTGGTGGTAGGCGGACAGCGCGTCCGCCGGCCGCCCGGCCTGGTGCAGACAGCGCATCAGCAGCGCCACCAGCTCCTCGCGCAGCCCGTCGGTCCGCACGTGCTGCTCCAGGGCCGGCACCGCCGCCACCCCGCTGCCCTGGCGCAGCCGCAGCCCGGCCCAGCTGAGCACGGCGGCGGTGCGGGCCTGCTCCAGCTGGTCGACCACCGCCGCGCGCACGGCGGTGTCGGGCAGGTCGGCCAGGGCCTCGCCGCGCCACAGCCGCAACGCCTGCTCCAGCAGCGCGATCGCCTGTGCGTCCGCCGTGCCGCAGCCGAGTCCGGCCTGTTCGGCGGCCCGGTCGGTCAGCGCCTCGAAGCGCAGCGCGTCCACCTCCTCGGCCGGACCGGCCAGCAGGTAGCCGGACGAACGGGTGTGCAGCACGAACGGGGTGTCGGCGATCGCCTTGCGCAGCGCCGCCACGTGCCCCTGTAGGGCGGCCCGGGCGCTGGCCGGCGGCCGCTCGCCCCACAGCAGCTCGCAGAAGCCGTCCACCCCGACCACCCGGCCCAGCCGCAACGCGAGCAGCGCCAGGATCGCCCTGCGCTGCGCCCCCGGCAGCGAGGCGAAGCCGTCCGCCCCGGCCCGCAGCTCCACCGGGCCGAGGAGCCGAATCCGCACCAGTACCCCCACTTCACCCACGACGGGCAGGGCGTCCCCCCGCCCCATTGACGTCCGGGGCGTGCCCCGGGGTGGAGCAGTGTAGTGCCCTGAAGTGTCCTGTTCGCGCCAGATCGCCCACTCCCCGGGCGCCGCCGGGTGGCGGCGCCCGGCGGAACGGACGTCGATGCCGGGCCCTGCGGATCTTGCCGGGTCCGGGTCCGACCCGACAAGATCCACCAGATCCGAGCAGACCCCATCCGGCCGCGTGCACGTGACCGGACCAGGCCTATCCTCTGACGACGCCGGGAAGACGCCGGAGGTTGTCGTCGGCGGCGGATCCGATCGGCGACAGGGGAGGAGAGGGCCGCATGCACATCGACCTGCTCGGGCCGGTCGCCGTACGACGGGACGACGGGACGACGGTCACACCCTCGGCCCCCAAACGCCGGGCGCTGCTGAGCACCCTCGCCATCCGGCTCAACCAGACCGTCGGCACCGACGAGCTGATCGAGCTGGTCTGGGACGGCGACGCGCCCCCCACCGCCCGCGCCGCGCTCCAGGGGCACGTCGCGGCCCTGCGCCAACTGCTCGACTGCCCCGGGCTCACCCTGGGCACCCGCGGCGCCGGCTACCTGCTGGCCGGCGACCCCGACCGGGTGGACCTGCTGCACTTCCGCGGGCTCTGCGACCGGGCGGGCGTGCTGCGGCCCGCCCCGGCCGCGCCCGCCGGGAGCACCGAGCCCGAGCCGCACGATCCGGCCGTGCCCCTGCTGCGCGCCGCCCTGGACCTGTTCCGCGGCCCGGCCCTCGTCGACTGCGGGTCCGTCCTGCTGCGCGAGCGCACCCTGCCGCACGTCACCGACCTGCGGCTGCGCGCCCTGGACCGGCTCGCCGAGGGCCTGCTCGGGGCCGGCCGCGGCGGCGAGCTGGCCGGCGAGCTGGCCGAGGCGGCGGTCGCCCACCCGACCCGGCAGACGCTGGTCGCGCGGCTGGTCCGCTGCCTCGACCAGGCCGGCCGCCGGGACGAGGCGGCGGCCTGGTACGACCGGGCGGTGGCCCGGCTCTCCGGCCCGCCCGGTCCGGAGCTGCGCCACGCCGGTGAACGGTCGGCGGACGGCCCCGAGCGGGACGCGCCGCCCAGACCCGCCCGGCTTCCGAGGCGTGGTGCGCCGGACCGCAGGTTCACCGGCCGGTCGGCCGAATTCGCCCGGCTCGACGAGGCCCTGGCCGCCGCCGTCCGGTCCGGCCACCCGATCCTGGTCACCGGACCGGCCGGGGTCGGCAAGACCAGCCTGGTCCAGCACTGGGTGCAGCGGTCCACCGGGCACTTCCCCGACGGAGTCCTGCACGCCGAGCTGGGCGGCTTCGACCCGGCCGGGCCCCGCGAACCCGCCGACGTGCTGGCCGGGTTCCTGCTCGCCCTCGGCGAGCCGGCGGGCGCCCTGCCCGCCTCGCCCGAGGAGCGGGAGCAGCGCTACCGGGAACTGCTGGCCGGCCGCCGGCTGCTGATCGTGCTGGACGACGCGCGCTCGTACGAGCAGCTCGCCCCGCTGCTGCCCGACCCGCCCCCGCCGGGGGACGGCCCGGACGGGAACGGGGCCGGGGACGGGGACGCAGGCACCCGCGGCACCCCCGTCGTCGTCGTCACCAGCCGCAGCCGGCTGCGCGACCTGCTGGTCCGCGACGGCGGCATCCCGCTCCCGCTGGGCGTGCTCGGCGCCGAGGACGCGGCCGAACTGCTCGCCCGGACCCTCGGCCCGGCCCGGGTCGCCGCCGAACCGCAGGCGGCCGCCGACCTCGCCGCGGCCTGCGACCACCTGCCGCTCGCCCTGCGGCTGGCCGCCGCCCGGCTGGCCGCCCGCCCCGGCTGGACCCTGGGCGACCTGGCCGCGGAACTCGCCGACGAGCAGACCGGCCTCGCCACCCTGGCCGGCACCGACCGCGGCCCGATCGGTGTCACCACCGCCCTGGACCACACCTACCGGACTCTGCCGCCCGCCCCCGCCCGGCTGTTCACCCTGCTCGGCCTGCACCCCGGCGCGGTGATCGACACCGCCACCGCCGCCGCGCTCGCCGATCTGCCGCCCGCCGCCACCCGCACCCTGCTGACCCGCCTCGACGCCGTCCACCTGCTGGAGGAGACCACGCCCGGCCGCTACGCCCGGCGCGAGCTGGTCCGGCGCTACGCGGCCGGGCAGGCCGCCGAACTCACCTGCGACGACCGGTTCGTCGCCCTCGACCGGCTGATCGCCCACTACCTCGCGGTCACCGCGGCCTGGACCACCGGCGGCTGCACCACCGCCGCCTGGACGCCCGAGGGCGGCGGCGCGGCCCCGGCGGAGGCGGCCGCCTGGTTCCGCCGGGAGGAGAGCGCCCTGCGCGCGGTGGTGGTCTGCGCCGAGCAGTTCGGCCGGACCGCCGAATCCTGGCAACTCGCCCACCGGATAGGCCTGCTGTACGAGACCACCGGCCACGACCGGACGCACTGGCGCGCCGTCACCGAGGCCGGCCTGCGCGCCGCCCACAGCTGCGCGGACCAGGCGGCCGTCGCCCGGCTGGCCACCGACCTCGCCGTCCTGCACGTCGACCGCGCCGCCCATCGCACCGCCGTCCAGCAACTGGAACGGGCCGTGGCCGCCGCAGACCGGGCCGGCGACCAACTGCTGCGCCACCAATGCCGTGCCCGGGTGGCCGGTGCGCTGCTGCGGGCCGGCCGCTACGACCAGGCCCTGCCGCTGATGACCGACCTGGTGAGCGCAGCCCGCACCCCGGCCGTCGGCGGCCTGCTCGTCCGCGCGCTCACCGACCTCGCCGACGCGCTGGTCCTGGCCGGCTCCCCCGGCCCGGCCCTGGTCCACGCCGACGAGGCCGTCCGGGTCGCCACCACCCGCTCCGGCGCCGAGGCCGTCCTCGCCACCCAGAGCCGGGCCCGCGCCCTGCACGCGCTCGGCCGCCGCGACGCCGCCCTGTCCACGGCCCGACTCGCCGTCGCCCTGGGCCGCACGGTCGGCGACACCGGACTGGAGTCCCGCACCCACGGCCTGCTGGCTGACCTGCTGTGCGAACTGGGCCGCACCACCGAGAGCGCCGTCGCCAGACGGCAGGCGGCCCGGGCCCTGGGGGGGGGGGGGGGGGGGGGGGGGGGGGGGGGGGGGCACCCACACCACCCCCCCCCCCCCCCCCCCCCCCCTCCCTCCTCCCCCCCCCCCCCCCCCCCCCCCCCCCCCCCCTCCCCCCCCCCCCCCCCCT
>NZ_JBWKER010000001.1:122532-130940 GCF_056435345.1 Kitasatospora sp. NPDC043950 | reverse complement strand
GGCCGAACCACAGGGGGAGCGGGAACAAGATGGAGGGTGCCCTGGGCCTGGGGGGGGGGGGGGGGGGGCCGTCCCCCCCCCCCCCCCCCGCAGCAGCAGCCCTGCCCCGCTCGTCCCGCTCGTCCCGTTCGTCATGCCCATCCCGCTCGTCCTGCCCATCCTGCCCGTCCCGCCCATCCCGCCCATCCCGCTCGTCCCGTCCGATCGGCACAACCACAGGCGGAACTATGGGCAGAACCAGCACGCGCGGCCGTCCCACCAGCAGGTGGGACGCCGCGGCCCGCACCGGGGTGCCCGGCGCCTGAGCTGGGCGCTCGATGCTGGGAAAGGGCTGGGTGCGAGGCATACTTCTGCCCGGGCATACTTCTGCCTGGGACGGTCGATCAGGCACAACGCCTGGCAGAAGTAACGGCGCTAGCAGGGGCGGGACATGACGGCTGTGAGCGGCACGGGAGCGGGCACGGAGTCCGAGGGGGCCGGCGACTTCGGCCGCCTGCTGGCCGGGCACCGGGTGGCGGCGGGCCTGACCCAGGAGGAGCTCGCCGCGGCGGCCGGCGTCAGTCTGCGCGCCGTCGGTGACATGGAGCGAGGCCGCACCCGCGGGCCGCAGCGGCGCACCGTCCGGGCCCTGGCCGAGACGCTGGGCCTGGACGCCCCGCAAACCGCCGCGCTGGACCGCGCCGCTCAGTGCGGCCGCCCCCGGGGGACCAGGCCGGTGCCGGCCGCCGCCCCCACCCGCGGGCCGGCCGCCCCCGCCCCGGCCCCCGCCGGACCGGCCGAGACCGGGGACGCCGTGCCCCCCGTCCCGCTCGTGCCGGGCGCCCTCGCGCTGCCCCGCGACATCGCCGACTTCACCGCCCGCGAGAACGCCCTCGCCCTGCTGGCCGAGCTGGCCGAGGACGACCGACCCGCCCACCCCCGGGTGGTGCTGATCAGCGGTCAGCCCGGCCTGGGCAAGACCGCCTTCGCCCTGCACGCCGCCCACACCCTGGCCCCCTCCTTCCCCGACGGGCAGCTCTCGCTCGACCTCGGCGGCATGGCCGCCACCCCGCTCTCCGCCCGCGACGCGCTCGGCCAGGTGCTGCGCGCCCTGGGCGTCGCCGACAACGCGGTGCCCGCCGGGACGGAGGAGCGGGCCGGCCTCTACCGGGCCCTGGTGCGCGAGCGCCGGCTCGTCCTGGTCCTGGACAACGCCGCCGACGAGAGCCAGGTGCGCCCGCTGCTGCCCGGCTCCGGGCCCGCCGTGACCCTGGTGACCAGCCGCAACACCCTGCCCGGACTGGAGTCGGTGCTCCGCCTGCGGCTGGACGCCCTGGCCCCGGGCGAGGCCGCCGACCTGCTGGCCCGGATCGCCGGCCGCGAGCGGATCGACGCGGCGCCCGACGCCACCGCCGAACTGGCCCGGCTCTGCGGCTACCTGCCGCTCGCGCTGCGCATCGCCGGGCAGCGGCTGGTGGCCCGCCCGCAGCAGCCGGTCAGTCATCTGGTGCGCCAACTGGCCGCCGAGGAGCACCGGTTGGACCTGCTGGAGACCGGGGACCTGGCCGTCCGTCCGGCCTTCGCGCTGTCCTACCGGCGGCTGCCGGCCGAATCCCAGCTGGTGCTGCGCCGGTCGGCACTGACCGCCGGGCACGACTTCACCGCCGCCGTCGCCGCCGCCTACGCGGGCCTGCCGGTCGGCCGGACCGAACCCGTCCTGGAGCAGCTGATCGACGCCGGGCTGGTGCAACTCGCCACCCCGGAGCGCTATCGGCTGCACGACCTGGTCCGGCTCTACGCGGGCGAGCGGCTCGGCGCCGACGAGGGCCCCGAGGCGGTGGCGCGGGCCCGGGCAGGGGCTGGTGACTGGCTGCTGAACCGGGCCGCCGAGTACGGCCTTCGGTTCGACCCGGACCACGCGACGGCGGACCCCGACACCGATCCCGACGCCGACGCGGACCGGACCGGCCCCCCGGTGCCGCTCACCGAGGCGGCGCGCTGGCTGGAGGAGGAGCACCCGGAGTGGCTGGCCGCCCTCCACCAGGCCTTCGCCGCCGGCCGGCACCGGGAGGTGATCGACACCGCCGAGGCCATGCACTGGTTCTCCGACCGGCTGCTGAGCTGGGACATCTGGGCCGAGGTCTTCCAACTGTCGGTCGACGCGGCCCGCGCCTGCGGCGACCAGCTGGCCGAGGCCGTCCACGTCAACTACCTGGCGTGGACGTACGTCACCTGCCTGCACCGCTACCAGCGCGGCATCGACCTGGCCAACGAGGGGCTGGAACTGGCTCGCCGGATCGGCGCCCGCGAGCAGGAGGGCTGGGCGCTGACCTACCTCGCGGCAGGCCTTCGGCACCTGCACCGGCACCGGGAGGCCATCGACGCCTACCACCGGGCCGCGGACACCTTCGCCGCCGTCAACAGCCGCTCCGGCTGGATCGGCCGGCTGGTCACGCTGCGCGGCGCGGCCAACTGCCTGCGCGACTCGGGCCGGGCCGAGGAGGCGGTGGAGTCCCGCCGGCGCGCGCTGGCCGGCGCGTTGGAGCTGGTGGAGCGCTGGTCCTCGCCGCTGATGCACCTGGCGGCGGCCATGACGGCACACGAACTCGGCCTGGACCGCGCCGCGCTGGGGCGCTGGCCGGCGGCCGAGAAGGCCTACCGGCAGGCCCTGACCCACTACGAGGAGATCGGCCGGCCGGACAGCATGACCAAGACCCTCACCGAGCTCGGCACCGCCCTGATCGAGCAGGGCCGCGCCGAGGAGGCCCGCGAACTCCTCACCGAGGCGCTCACCGACCTCAGCGCGGACGGCCCCCGGCAGGGGCGGCGCCGGACGGGGTGAGGCGGGAAGCCCGGTGGCGGGCGAAACGCGCACGCCCGCACGGCGGGTGGGCCGTGCGGGCGCGTGAGCGGCGGACTGTGCGGGACGGTCAGATCCGGGTGTCCTCGACCACCGGCAGCGTGTGGTTCTCGGCGAAGGCGCTCGGGGCGAACGAGGTCCGCGGCGCGACGGTCGGCTTCTTGCCGCAGAAGGCCGGCTCCAGCGCGTTCATCAGGCCCTGCGTCACGGAGCCGTTGTTGGAGGCGTTGGCGAACACGACGACGGAGCGCTTGCCGTCCGGGGTGGCGAACGACTGGGTCTGGAAGCCCTGGACGATGCCGCCGTGGCCGTACACGTCACCGCAGGACAGCGAGATGCGGCGCAGCCCGAGGCCGTAGCTGATCTTGGCGGTGGGGGTGGCCAGGGCGGCCGTCATCTGCTTCAGCGAGTCGTCCGAGACCAGCCCGCCGGAGCTGCCCGCCATCAGCGCGGTGAGGAAGTGGTCGAGGTCCGCGGCGTCGGAGATGACCGCGCCGGCCGTCCACACCCAGGAGCCGGTCTGCGCGGTGGAGTCCAGCAGCGGCTTGGTGCGGTCGTCGTTGGTGAGGTAACCGGTGACGTGCGCGCCCTGGATGTCCTGGTCGGGCACGACGAAGGAGGTCTTGCTCAGGCCCAGCGGCTCGATGATCCGCTCGCGCAGGACGTCCTCGTAGGGGCGGCCGGTGAGGTGCTCGACCGCGAGGCCCATCAGGACGAAGTCGGTGTTGGAGTAGGAGTACCGGCTCCCGGGCGTGTACTGCTGGCCGTGCTTGACGGACATCGCCACCAGGTCGCGCGGCGCGTACACGTTGGTGCGGATGCGCGCCTCGAAGGCGCTGGTGGTCTCCTCACCGGCCTGCTCCAGCAGGTCGTTGGTGTGGTCGTAGATCCCGGCGCGGTGCTCCATGACCTGGCGGCCCGTCATGGTCCAGGTGTCCGGCAGGGTGCCGGCCGGCAGGTAGTCGCGCAGCGGCTTGTCGAGGTCGATCAGGCCCTGCTCCGCCAGCTGCATCACGAGAACGGCGTTGAACATCTTGCTGTTGCTGCCGACCCGGAACCTCCACGAGGAGTTCATCGGGGTGCCGTCCAGATCGGCCTTGCCGACGGCCAGCGACCGGGTGGACTCGGCGTCGCCGTGGTCGCGGATCACCGCGAAGGCGCCCGGGGCGCCCGCGTCGGTGGTCGACTGGAGGGCGGCGCGCACCGCGGCCGTGTCCGGGGTGGGCGCCCCGGTGGTGCCCTGGTCGGCGGCCACGGCGTGCGCGGCTCCGGTCGCCAGCAGGACGACACCCGCGGCCGCCACCGCGAGCGGACGCAGAAGGCTGATCTTCGCCATGATCCTCTGTTCTCTCACTCGGCTGACGCGGCGTCCGGCCACGTCCTCGAAGATCCACTATCACCGGAGGGGCCTGCGGCTGGCAAAGTGAACCCGATCGGCCGCACCATCCGTTTCCCGACCCGGGGTCAAGGTTTTACCTGCTGTCGTCTACCCGCGTCGACCGATCCACCCGATGCTGTTCGGGCGCCTCGCGCGTGCTCCCGCACCTTCGCCCAGGCCTTCCCCCTCATCGATCGTGGAGTTCCGCATGCCCCTGGCCACCTCCGCGCGCCGGGCCGGCGCGCTGCTGCTCGCCGCCGCCGGCCTGATACCGCTGTCCGGCACCGCCCAGGCCGCCACCGCCGCCACCGCCGCCACGTACACGCCGATCGTGTTCCCGGACCGGGACCACGGCGTCGTCTACGACCTCATCAACTCGGCCACCCGCTCGGTCGACGTGACCATGTACGAGCTGCGCGACACCACCGCCGTCAACGCCCTGATCGGCCGCCAGCGGGCCGGCCTCACCGTCCGGGTGATCCTCGACGGCCGGCACACCTCGGTCAACGGCGCCGCCTACTCGGCCCTGCGGGCCGCCGGCGTCGGGGTGACGTACTCCTCCTCCGCGTTCGTCTACACCCACCAGAAGACCGTCACCGTGGACGGCGCCAAGTCCCTGATCCTGACCGGGAACCTGGACTCCACCTACTACTCCAGCAGCCGCGACTACGGCGTCGTCGACACCGACGCCAACGACGTCGCCGCGATCGAGCAGGTCTTCGCCGCCGACTACGCCCAGACCTCGATCACCCCCTCCGACGGCGACAACCTGGTCTGGTCGCCCACCGACTCGCAGGCCCGCCTGCTGGACCTGATCAACGGCGCGCAGCACACGCTGGACCTGGAGCAGCTGGAGTTCGGCGACCAGGCCCTGGTGGACGCGGTCGCCGCGGCCGCCGGCCGGGGCGTCACCGTGCGGGTGGTGGGCATGAACCCCTCGTCCTACAGCAGCTACTTCGACCAGGTGGTCACGGCCGGCGGCCAGGTGGTCACCTACTCCTCGACTACGGGCCTGTACATCCACGCCAAGGCGATCGTCGCCGACTACGGCACGCCCTCGGCCAAGGTGTTCGCCGGTTCGGAGAACTTCTCCGACAACTCGCTGAACAACAACCGCGAGCTGGGCCTGATCACCACCGACCCCGGCGTGCTGACCACCGTCGAGTCCACCGTCGCCCGCGACTTCGCCAACGGCACGCCGTACTAGAACGGTTCGTCGCGCGGGCCTGATCGAGCGTCCGCGCCCGGGCCGCTCCCTACCCGAGGAATTGTCATGACTTCGTCCACCAAGCCCGGCTCCCGTCGCACCGCCACCGCCCTCGGCTCGGTGGCAGCCCTGGTCGCGGCCTCCGCCGGCCTCTGGGCCGCCACCGCCTCCACCGCGCAGGCCGCCGCCCTGCCCGCGCCCGACCACATCGTCGTCGTGGTGATGGAGAACCACGCCTACAGCCAGGTCGTCGGCAGCAGCAGCGCCCCCTACCTCAACTCCCTGGCCACCGGCGGCGCCAACCTCACCCAGTCGTTCGGCATCACCCACCCCAGCCAGCCGAACTACTACGCCCTGTTCTCCGGCTCCACCCAGGGCGTCACCGACGACAGCTGCGTCTCCGTCGGCGCCCTCCAGGGCCCCAACCTGGCCTCCGAGGTCACCGCCGCCGGCAGGACCTGGGCCAGTTACAACGAGACCCTGCCCGCGCAGGGCAGCACCGCGTGCAGCAGCGGCAAGTACGCGCAGAAGCACAACCCCTGGTTCGGCTTCGGCAACGTCCCGCTGAACTCGGCCAGGACCTTCGCCCAGTTCCCGACCGACTACACCACCCTGCCGAACGTCTCCTTCGTCGTGCCGAACCTCTGCAGCGACATGCACGACTGCTCGGTCGGCACCGGCGACACCTGGATCAAGAACAACCTCGGCGCCTACGCCACCTGGGCCAAGAGTCACAACAGCCTGCTCGTGGTCACCTTCGACGAGGACAACCGGCTCGCGGGCAACCGCATCCCGACCGTCTTCTACGGCGCCCACGTGACCCCCGGCAGCACCTCCGCCGCGACCTACAACCACTACAACGTGCTGCGGACCCTGGAGGACCTCGCCGGCGCCACCACCCACGCGGGCAACGCGGCCAACGCCGGTGACATCACCGGCATCTGGAACTAGGTCCTGGCCCGCCGCTCGGACGATCCACCGGGAGCCGCACCCGGACCACCGGCCGCCCCGCGCCCGCCGCGCGGGGCGGCCGCCGCGTCGGAGGTCGACAGCGGCGCGGGGGGCGGCGAGGATGGGAGCGTGCGATTCGATGCGGTGCCGATGCCGGAGCGGGTGGGGGAGCGGCCCCGGGACGTCCGGGGCTATCCGGTGCCGGCGGTCACGCCGTGGCGGGGCGGCGAGCCGCAGTTCGCGTTGACCGACCACGAGCGCAGCGCGAACTGCGCGCTGGAGCGCCTCTGTTCGGTGTGCGGGGGGTTCATGGCCCGGGGCCCCGTGTGGCGCGTGGTCGGAGCGGCGGAGAGCGCGGCGATCGCCGCCGCGCTCGCCGAGGGGCGGCCGTACCGCAACCTCGCGCCGACGATGGAGGGGCCCGGTCACCGGGCCTGCATGCTCTACGCGGCGATGGTGTGCCCGTACCTGGCCCGGCCGAACGCCAGGCGCCGGGCGACGGCGCCCGGCGGAGTGGACGAGCTGACGGTGGCCGCCGTCCGCGGGGCGGTGCGGGGCGGCACGGGGGCGGTGGTCGGGTTCGGCGACTACGAGTTCGCCGTCACCGAGAGCCGGGTGCTGTTCCGCTTCCTGGACCCGGTCGAGTTCCTGCCGCACGAGTCCGCCGACGAGCATGTGTCCGCGCTCCGGGCCGAGTTGGCCTCGCGCGACGGACTTTAGCGGAGGATTTGCGCGGTTCGCCCCGTACCGGCCACGAACCAGTGTCAGACTGAGGCGGACATGACCAGTCCTGGATCGGGGGCGGCCGTCCATCGGCGACGGCTTCAGGGCACCGACATCGAGGAGTACGTTTCTTGACCACTCACCTCAGGCACGGCACCGGTGCGCGGAAGGTGCTGGCGCTGCTGGCGGCACTGTGCGGGATCGTCGGCCTCACCGCGCTCGGTACGACCCCTGCGGCGGCGGCCGATTCGCGTCACGCGATCTACGCCATCGCGCACCGGGTCGACACCCTGGACGGGGTGGACGCCGCGCTCGGCCACGGCGCCAACGCCATCGAGATCGACGTCTGCGCCTGGTGGAACCCGAACGAATGGCGTGCCTACCACGACTGTTCCTCGGCCGGTGAGAACCGCCTGGGCCCCAGCTTCGACAGCATGATCGACCGCATCCTCTCCAACGCCAACGCCGGACGCCGGCTGTCGCTGGTCTGGCTGGACATCAAGGACCCGAACTACTGCGGGGAGCAGCCCAACCGCACGTGCAGCGTCGCCGGACTGCGCGACAAGGCGCAGCGGCTGACGGCAGCCGGGATCCAGGTCCTCTACGGCTTCTTCGAGTACCACGGCGGCAACACCCCGGACGTCGGCGGCAGGGGTTGGCAGAGCCTGGAAGGCAGGCTCGGCCCGCTGGAGGGCATCACGTCCACCGGTACCCGCGACCAGGTCCAGGGCGCCTTCAACCGGTCCGGTTCCGGATTCCCGGCCGGTCACCGGGCGATGGACTACGGCGACTCCGACATCACCAAGGGCTTCGGCAACTGTACGGAGGCCACCTACAACACGTGTGCGGAGCTGAAGAAGGGGGCCGGGGACCGCGCCGCCGGGCGGCTCGCGGCCACGCTGTCCTGGACGACCACCTACAACGACCCGTGGTACGTCGACAAGCTGCTCGGCGATGCGGGTGTGGACGGCATCATCGCGGGCTACGGCGCCTTCACCGGCGTGCGCGAGTACGACAACAGCTGGCAGTGCGCCAATGCCATCAACCTCGTCCGTGACTGGGTGAACCGCCACAGCGGCACCCACCGCATGGCCAACAGCGGCGACCGGCTGTTCCGCTAGGCCTTTCCGCCAGGCCTGTTCCGTGGGGCCCGTCCGCTGGGACCGTCCACTGGGCCTGTTCCGCTGGGCCCTGCCCGGCCGAAGGCACCCGCCGTGGGGGGGGGGGGGGGGGGGGGGGGGGGGGGGGGGGGGGGGGGGGGGGGGGGGGGGGGGGGGTGGTTCTTTTGTGATGGGTGGATAGCTTCCACA
>NZ_JBWKER010000001.1:58197-122522 GCF_056435345.1 Kitasatospora sp. NPDC043950 | reverse complement strand
CCTTGATTCCCCCCCCCCCCCCTCTCCCCCCTCTCCCCCCCCCCCCCCCCCCCCCCCCCCCCCCCCCCCCCCCCCCCCCCCCCCCCCTCCGCCCCGGCGCCATGGCTAGCGGGTGATGGTCCACTGCTGCTCGGCGGAGCCGTCGCAGGTCCACACCCCGAGCTCCTTGTCGTCCTCGTGGTAGGTCAGGCAGTCCTGGTCGCTGATCCGGATCACGTACCGGTCGCCCGAGACGTTCTTCACCTCCCACTTCTGCTCCGAAGAGCCCTTCCACCCCTTGGTGTTGGCGAAGTAGGTGCCGGTGTTCTCGGTGAGGTCCCGCCCGAGTGCGTTGGTGATCCGGTAGCGGCCGCCGCCCGCGTCGCGGAACGTCCAGGTGCCGCCCGCGTCGCCCGGCTTCCCGGCGATCACCGAGGCGCCCTCGCCGGAGCCGGTGGCGACGGCGCCGAGGTTGTTGACGGTCCGCAGGTGCACGGGTGTGTTGAGCGCGGGCCGGCCGGAGCCGGTGGGGGTGCCGGTGCCGGGCTTGGTGCCGGGCTCGGCCGGCTCACCGGGCTTGCCGGTGTGCGGAGGCCTGGCCGGCGTGGCGGGCACCCCGGGGTCGTACGGCGTGCCGGGGTCCTGCGGCATCGCGGGGACGATCTGGGTGGCCGGCAGCCCGCCCGGCGCGGGAGTGCCCGGGTCCCTCGGCACGCCGGGGAACGCCATCGGGGAGAAGTTCACGACGCCGTCGGTGTGGTTGTAGCGCTGGCCGGCGCTGCCCGTGCCCCTCGGGTACGTCCAGGTGTGCTCGCGGGTGGTCCGGTTGAAGAGGCCGTAGAACCCCCAGTTGCCCCAGCCGCCGTCGAAGCCGTTGGCGAAGCTGCCGCCGCCGGAGAAGACCCAGATCCGGTAGGTCTGGTCCTCGCGCGAGGTCTTGTCGTGGTAGTCGACGTCGTACGTGAAGGCGACGTTCTGGAAGCTCTGTTCGTAGTTGTGGACGTACCAGGGGTCTCCGAAGGCGTTGTCGCCCTTGATGTTGAAGACCATGATGTTGTAGCTGCCGCCGGTCGCCTTGATCAGCATGTCGAGCGTGTCCTGGACGAACTCGCCGCGGGCCCGGTTCTTGACCTCCGAGGTGTGCTGCGCCGCCTGGATGCACCACACCAGGCTGGTCGAGCCGGGAGTCACCGCGTTGGCGGCGTTGCAGTTCTCCTGGGCCGGGTCGTACGAGCCGTCGGCCATCGCGGGCCCCGCCAGGCCGAGGACGGCCACGGCACTCATTCCTGCGGCCAGGGCCGACAGCTTCTTCGTCGAACGCACGTGCTCTCCTTGCGAGTTCTGTGATGGGCGGGACAAAATATGGCATTCCGGTCAGCCGATCAGTGCCACTTTGTCTCGATCCATACGCATCCCTTGCGTAGGCCTGACGCCTGCGGTGCGCCGGCCCGAACCCGTGCGGGCGATTTCTCAAGCCCCTTGTGAAGGACGGATGATCGGGCCGCCCGGGTTCAACGGGCCACGTCCGTCGATCACGCTGCCCGATCCCGGGGGCTCACGGCCGGTAGGCGGGGAGGCCCTTGACGGTGGAGACCTGGGCCGGGGCGGCGGAGCCGTCGGCGGGGAGGGTGCTGACGCCGTCGGGGGTGCGGGCCGCGATGGTCCGGCCGTCGGGGGACCACGCGGGTTCGGTGTAGTCGGTGGCGGCGGCGGGGGTGAGGTCCTTCTCGTCCTTCTGGTCGATCCGGCTGGAGCGGGTGAACAGGTGGTCGTGCCCGTCGACGGAGCGGACGAAGACGACGTGCTCGCCGTCGGGGGAGAGGGCCGGCTGGGAGCCCTGGCCCAGGTCGCGGGTGGCGGGGCGGATGTAGTCGTCGTAGAGGTAGACCTCGTCGGCGGGGGTGTTGGCGTAGACGATCTCGCCGTGCCGGCCGCCGGCGTCGGCCCAGGTGTTGCCGGTCTGCGGCGGCTGCGGCATGTTCGCGTTGCCGTCCAGGGAGGTGTGCGGGGTGAGCACCTCGGGGGTGCCGCCGACGGCCTTGGTGGGGATCTTCTCCAGGCGCAGGACGCCGCCCTTGGCGGCGGCGAAGACGATGGTGTCGAAGCGTTCGGCGGATTCGGGGAGGTCGCTGGGGCCCTGCGCGGCGTGCTGCCAGGTGGGGTGGGACCAGGTCTCGCCGCCGGGGGCCGTGGCGAGGGTGGCCTTCGCGCCGCCGTCGGGGTCGGCGACGACGAGGTCGCCGTTCCCGTCGATGAAGGCCGCCCTCCTGCCGTCGGGGGACCAGGCGAGGTCGCGGACGACGGTGCCGAAGTCGACGGTGGTGCCGTTCATCGCGACGGCCCGGGTGCCGGTGCTGATGGTCAGGTGGTTGGCGGCGCTGGTGCCGTTGACCTCCTTGGCACCCGGCGTGGGGGTACCCGGCGTGGGGGTGCTCGGCGTGGGGGTGCTCGGGTGGGTGGAGCCGCCCGGGGCCGGGGTCCCCGGAGCGGTGGCGCCGGGCGCCGCGCTGCCGGGGGCGGCGGTCGGGTCCGAGCCGGCGTTGTCGGGGCCGCAGGCGGAGAGCAGGACGGCGCCGACGGTGGTCATCACGGCGAGCGCGGCGGTGGTGCCGAATCTGTTGCGCACGGACATTTCCAGGTCCCCCTCGGGTGCTGTTCGCGTTCGAGGAGGAGCATCCCAGGGGGAGTTCAGCGGCCGGTGCGAGCCGTGTCACGGTCGTGGAACAACAGCCGCCCCGGCCGCCCTGCCGGGAGCGGAGCCTGATGCCGGGTCAGAGTCCGAGGGCGGTGAGGCCGGGGTGGTCGTCGGGGCGCCGGCCGAGCGGCCAGTGGAAGAGACGTTCGGCGGCGGTGATCGACAGGTCGTTGATGGCGGCGTGGCGGTGTGCCATCAGGCCGTCGCGGTCGAACTCCCAGTTCTCGTTGCCGTAGGAGCGGTACCACTGGCCGGAGTCGTCGTGCCACTCGTAGGCGAACCGGACGGCGATGCGGTCGCCGTCGTGCGCCCACAGCTCCTTGACGAGGCGGTAGTCGAGTTCGCGGTGCCACTTGCGGGTGAGGAAGTCGGCGATCTGCTCGCGTCCGGTGAGGAACTCGGTGCGGTTGCGCCACCGGCTGTCGGGCGTGTAGGCGAGGGCGACGCGGTGGGGGTCGCGGGTGTTCCAGGCGTCCTCGGCGGCGCGGACCTTCCGTCGGGCGGTCTCCGGGGTGAACGGGGGCAGGGGAGGGCGCTGTTCGGTCACGGGGTCTCCTCGGGTTCGGCGGAGCCGACGGCGAGAACGGTCGTTCTCGCCGTAGCGGCTACCCTAGGAGAACCATCGTTCTCACGCAAAGGGCACGGCAGATGGACCAGCACGACCCGCGGGGCCTGATCCTCGACGCGGCCGAGGAGCTGTTCTACGGGCAGGGCATCCAGGCGGTCGGCATGGACGCCGTCCGGGCGGCCTCCGGCCTGACGATGCGCCGGCTCTACCAGCAGTTCCCGTCCAAGGACGACCTGGTCGAGGCGTACCTACGGCGCCGGGACGGGCGCTGGCGGGCGAACCTCGCCGCCTACGTGGCCGGCGCCGCCACGCCGCCGCGCGACCAGCTGCTCGCCGTCTTCGACTGGCTCGGTCGCTGGTTCGCCGAACCCGGCTTCCGGGGCTGCGCGTTCGTCAACTCCTTCGGCGAGCTGGGCGCCGTCTCACCGGCGGTCGCGGCGACCGCCCGGCAGCACAAGGAGGAGTTCAACGCCTACCTCGTCTGCCTGGCCGAGGCCGCCGGCGCCCCGCCCGCCACCGCCGCCCAGCTGGCGCTGCTCGCCGAGGGGGCCATGACCACCGCCGCCGTGCACGGCGACCCGAGCGCCGCCGCCGATGCCAAGGCAGCCGCCCGCGTACTGCTGGACGCCGCCCTGTCCGCCCGCACCTGACGGACCGGGGGGCCGTCAGCCCGGGACGGGGGCCGTGCGCCGCTCGAAGACCTCGGGGCGGGCCGCCTCCAGGGCGGTGGCGACGGCGCCCAGCAGGACGGCGTCCTGGCCGAGCCGGCTCGGCTCCAGCCGGGGCCGCAGCGGGGAGCGTTCGTACAGGGCCTGCTCCAGCGGGCGCAGCAGCAGGTCGGCGCTGCGCCCGATGCCGCCGCCGAGGACGATCACGTCCGGGTCGAGCAGCGCGGCGACGACGGCGAGGACGTAGCCCAGGCGGTCCACTTCCTGCCGGACGGCCTCGACCGCGGCGGGCTCGCCGAGCCGGGCCCGGGTGAACACCTTCTCGGCGGTGAGCGGCCGCCGCATCCCGAGGTCGAGGGCGGTGCGCACCACGGCGTCGGCGGAGACGGTCTCCTCCAGGGTGGTGCCGGTGCCGGTGCCGGTGCCGGTGTTGGTGTTGGTGTTGGTGTTGGTGGTGGAGGTGCAGCCCGGCAGGCGCAGCAGCCCGAGTTCGCCGGCCGCGCCGTGCGCCCCCGTCAGCAGTTCGCCGTCCTTGACCACACCCAGGCCGAGTCCGGTGCCGACCAGCAGGTAGACGAAGACCCGGCTGCCCGCGCCCGCGCCGTAGGTGTACTCGCCGACGGCGGCGAGGTTGGCGTCGTTGGCGACGGCGACGGTGGTGCCCAGGCCGTCGGCTATTCGGTCGAACAGGCCGGGGCGGCCCCAGCCGGGCAGGCTGGCGGCGAGTCTGACACTGCGTCTGCGCTCGTCCCAGACCCCGGGCGTGCCGGCCACGGTGTGGGCGACGGCGGTGCCGGGCAGGCCCGCCTCGGCGATGGCCTCGCGGGCGGCCGCGACGACGGCGTCGGCGACGGCGTTGGCCGAGCGGCCGCGGTTGGGCAGGTCGCGGCGGGCGACGACGCATCCGGACAGGTCGGCGACGGCGACCCGCAGCCGGGCCCGGCCGATGTCGAGCCCGAGGACGTGCCCGGCGGCCGGGTCGGTCTCGTACAGGACGGCGGTGCGGCCGCGCTCGGGGGCGAACCGGCCGGCCTCGCGGGCGAGTCCGGCGAGTTCGAGGGTGGCCAGCGCGGTGGAGACGGTCGGCTTGGACAGCCCGGTGTCGCGGGCGAGTTGGGCCCGGGAGAGCGGGCCGTGCCGGCGCAGCCGCTCCAGCAGGAGCCACTCGTTGTTGCTCCGGAGCCGCTGCCGGTTCCACGGCTGTTGTCCAGGCCCTGACAGTGGAGCGAGGGTGGCGGGCTGCGGCGCCCCGTCCGTGGCCGTAGTCCGTCCTGCTGTGCTCATTCGGTCGATCGTAGGGCACTCGTCAGCCGACGAACGAGGACGGACGGTGAGAGGACGGGCGGTGAGCGGATCGGCGGAGTGGAGGAGTGGAAGCGCGGACCGCCGGTGGCGGCGGGGAGTCCCGGCTCCCTGCCGCCACCGGCGGTCGGATCGCCCGGCGCGGCCGCGCTCCGCCGGGGTCGGGGAGTCCGGCGGCGGGCCTCGCCGGGCCGGGGTCCGGTCCCACACACCGGACCCCGGGCTCGACGGGTGCGGGTGGGTCAGTCGATGGTGTAGCCGGAGCCGAAGGCGGTGACGCTGAGCGGGCCGTCCAGGTTGTAGTTGCCGGTGGCGGCGATTCGGCGCAGGCACTCGACCCGGTCGACGGACTTGCTCCATTCGGCGGCGGTGGAGGAGTTGGCCGGGTTGGTGAGGTCGTCGACGCGGACGTCGAAGAAGGCGTTCAGCCAGGTGCTCTCGCCGGCGCCGGACGGCGAGCCGACCTTGGCGTTGGTGCGGCTGATGAGGGCGGGCAGGGCGTCGTACTCGCTGCCGTTGCCGTGCTGGATGGAGGCGTCGTACAACTCGGCGCGGGCGAGGGCGGTGGTGAGGCCGAGCTGGTCGGCCTGGTTCATGGCGGGGGTGAAGTAGCGCTGGTCGACCTGGTCGTCCTGGACCTGCCGGAAGGTGGCGTCCTGGGCGGCCTGCTTCCAGGCGGCGACGTAGTCGCTCTCGGGCAGGCCGCTGGTGTCGCCGCTGCCGGCGGCGGCCAGGCGCTCCAGCTCGGGGATGAAGCGGGCGAGCGGGTTGTCGGGGGAGACGGCGGTGTAGGCGCGGACGACCTTGAGCGCGTCGCCGTCGTTGGTGGTGAAGCCGGCGCGGCCGGCGGTGACGCCGCGGCCGTCGTTGATGTTCTCGGCGTAGCCGTACTGGAGTTCGGTGGTGCTGTTCTCGAAGATGCTGATCAGCTGGTCGGCCCGGCGGTGCTGATCGGGGGTCAGGCCGCCTGCGGACGCCCGCTGCACGGCCGCGGCGGTCGCCCGGGCGGGGGCGGCGGACGCCGAGGCGGAGGTGGCGGCCCAGGCCGCACCGGCGACCAGGGCGGCTGCCGCGGTGGCGGCGGCGAGGCGTCGAGTTCGGGAAACTCGCATGGGTGTGCTCCGATCTCCGGGGCGGTGCCGCCGGAGGCAGTGGGGGGTGGCGCGCCGGCCGACCGGGCGCTGTGGGGGCAAGAGCGCGAGCTCGCGGCAGCAGAGTACGGTCTGCGGTCGGTGACGGTCTATAAGGTAAGGAAAGTTTCCTAATAAAATTACTTCGGTCTCGGAGGCGGTGCTCGGTCGTCGCCGATCGGGCCACCCCGGTGATACCGTCCGAGCGTCTGGCGACCGACTGCCCGGCCACCGCCGGGCCCGGCCCGCGAGCTCCCTGCACCGCCGACCCGGGTGCCCCGCGCGCACGCACACACCGCGTGCCCGCCGCGTGCGCACCGCCTGCGCCGTACGCGCGCGTATTGGACACGTCCCCGCGCCCGGCCGCCCCACCGAAACCCCGACCAGCACGGAGCACCGACCCATGAGCCTCCCGAGCACCACCCCACCCACCGTCACCCCGATACGGCCGCCGCGCCTGGTGGCCACCGACCTCGACGGGACGATCGTGCGCGGCGACCGCACCGTCTCGGCCCGTACCGTCGCCGCCCTCGCCCGGGTCGAACGGGCCGGCGGGCTCGTCGTCCTGGTCACCGGCCGCCCGCCGCGCCTGATGGGCGAGATCGCGGCCGCCTTCGGCCACCGGGGCGTGGCGATCTGCTCCAACGGCGCCTTCGGCTACGACATGCGCACCCGCACGGTGATCGCGGAGAACCCGATCCCGGTCGACGTGCTCGGCGAGAGCGCCCGGCGGCTGCGCGAGGCCGTGCCGGGGATCGGGCTGGCCGTCGAGTACGCCCAGGAGCTGGCCGGGGACGCGCACTACGAGGCGGGCGCCTGGGACGCCGACACCGCGGTGCAACGCCTCGACGACACACGGCTGTTCGGCCGCCCGGCGCCCAAGCTGATCGGCCGTCACCCGGAGCTGTCCGCGGACGAGCTGCTGGCGCTGGCCCGTCCGGTGCTCGGCGAGCTGGTGACGGTCTACCACGCGAACGGCGAGCGGCTGGTCGAGGCCGTCGCGAAGGGCGTCAGCAAGGCCGCCGCGCTCGGCGACCTGGCGCGGCGGCGCGGGATCACCCGCGAGCAGGCGGTCGCGTTCGGCGACATGCCCAACGACCTGCCGATGATGGCCTGGGCGGGCACCTCGTACGGCGTCGCCAACGCCCACCCGGAGGTGCTGGCCGCGGTGGACCACGTCATCGGCAGCAACGACGAGGACGGGGTGGCCGCCGTCCTGGAGGGCCTGTTCCCCGAGGGGTGAGTCACGCGCGGAACGGGCGTTCCCGGGAACGCCCGTTCCGGGACCACCTGTTACTGGAAGGCCCGTTCCCGGAACGGACGCTCCCGGGAAGGGAGCAGCCGCGACGGCGGCTCCGGGCGGGTGCACTCCCGGAACCGCCGCTTGCCGCCCGCGCCGTCAGGGCGCGCTGGTGTGGGTCAGGGTCTCCCAGCCGATGAAGTAGTTGGCCCCGAACGGGCTGTGCGCGGCCACGTACTGCTCGGTCTGCGGCATCGCCACGCCCTCGCGCAGGTGGTACTCGTTGTACGCGAGCTGGACGGCCGGGCCGAGGCCGGTCTTCGCCGAGCCGTCGCAGAGCCAGTCCGGCACGTTCGCGCCGTTGTCGTAGGCGGTGTGGAACTCCAGGGCCTTGACCAGCCGTTCACGCCCCTCGCCCCACAGGTCGAGGCCCTGGAGCCGGGCGGTCTCGGCGGTCTGGGCGGCGGCCTCCAGGCCCCAGCCGGTGTGCCCGAAGTCGCGGCAGGTCTCCTGCGAGAGCCCGTCCACGAAGGTCGACTGGCCGGACCAGTACTTCACCAGCGCGGTCTCGCCCTCGATCCCGGCCTTGGGCGGCGGCACCGGCAGATCGCCGTCGGAGGACAGGTAGACGTAGGCGGGCAGGCGCTTGCGCCACATGCCGGCGGCCTGGTCGAACAGGCCGCGGTCGTCGAGGAAGACCGCGATGCCCATCAGGGCGTCGGTCTCGATCAGCTCCCAGTTGCCGTTCTTGCGCGGGCTGCCGGGCGACAGCAGCGGCACGTAGACGGTGCGCAGCATGGTGGCGAAGCGGTCGACCGAGGCGGCCGGCCAGCCCGCCCCGGAGTGGCGGATCAACTCGGCGGCCCGGGACCAGTTGTTGCCCGACCAGCCGGTCTGCAGCGGGGCGTTGCTGTTGGTGTGCTCCTGGATCACGGCCGACCAGGCGTCCATGATCTCGATCGCCTTGTCGGCGTACCGCTGGTCGCGGGTGAGCACCCACTGCAGGGCGTGGGCGTAGGCGGCCATCGCGTCGTCGCGCTCGTCCGAACAGCCGTTGTCGGGGTGGGAGCTGGACCCGCACTCGACGGTGGCGCGCGGCCGGGGCCGCCAGTCCAGCGAGGCGTACTTGCTCGACCGGAGGCCGGCGAAGGCGGACGTCCAGGGTTCGGCCCCGGCCGCCAGCTTGTCCTTGAGGAAGCCGAGTTGCTGGTCGCCGACCAGCACGCCGGGGTGCTGGAAGGCGGCCCGCGGGCTGTGCGGGGCGGGTGCGACGGGTGCGGTGGCCCCGGCCGGTGCGGAGGCGAGCGGGAGCAGGGCGGCGAGTGCCGCCGCGGCGATCAGTGTCCTGGTGCTGCTACGTCCCATGGGGAGGTGTTCCTCTCGCGGGGGAGGCGGTCGAGCGCTGATGTCATGTTAGGAAAGTTGCCTAACATGGGAAGTGAACCACCAACCCCCGCGCGCGCCAAGAGGACCGGCTCCGTTCACCGCCGCACCCGTAGGCGTGCGTTCCGCATTTATCGCCTGTTGATCGTCGGGGCGTAACGTCGGACCCATGAACGAGATGACGGCCGAGTGGCCGGGGGCGGCGCCCGAGGGGCGGATGACGGAGCAGGACACCGAGCGGTTCCGGGAGTTGCTGGCGCGGTTGGAGAACTCGCTGGCGGCGGATCGGACGGCTGACCGGGCGAGGCGACGGGCGGCGGCCGGGTCCGATGCCTGACGGGTCGGAGCGGCGCCCGGTGGTGGTGCTGCCGCTCTGGCGGCGCGGTGAGGCGTACGGGCCGGCTGACCGGCCCGGGGTGCCGCGGGGGCGCTCCGGGCCGGTGGCGGTCGATCAGGTGGCGGTGTCGCAGATGCCGCCGCTGCCGCCGGCGGCGCGGTGGAATCCGGACGGCTGACGGTACGGCACGTCAGCAGCTGCAGTCGCAGCAGTCACAACCATCACAACAGCCACAGCCGTCGCAGCCATCGCAACCGTTGCAGCAATTGCAGGGGTCGCAGCAGTCGGCGCAGTCGCAGTCGTGCCGCTGGCACCAGCCCTCCCGGCGCTCCCGGTTGAACGGGTCGTTGTGCTCGCAGCAGAGCAACTGGCAGGTGCAGGCCATCAGCGCCCACACGGCGCACCCGGCCAGCAGGTTGCGCGGTCGCGGCGGCTTGGCGCCGATCGGGGTGAAGCCGGGGCCCTGGGGCACCCACGGCGGGAGTGGGGTCCGGCCGGGATCCTGACCGGGAGTCTGCCCGGGCGGCGCCTGGCGCGGCGGCGCGTCGTGCGGGTGCTCCCCGGCGGCGTGCGGGTGCCCGCCGGTCGCCGCGTGCGCCGACCCGTCGGCGGCGGGTCCGGCGTTCCGGGTCTGGCAGGCGGCTGCGTGGGCGGCCGGGCCGAAGACCCGCTCGACGGCCCGCTCGGTCTCGTGCGCGAGCAGCAGGTGCACCAGGGCCCGGTCGGTCAGTTCGACCTCGCGCAGCGCGAGCCGGATGCCGTGGACGGCGTCGCGGCACAGGCGTTCGGCTTCGGCGCGCCCGGTGCCGGTGGCGGTCAGCGGGTTCCAGGCGCCGCCGGCGGCGTCGGCGGCCTGGTCCTCGGCGGCGTCGAGGAGGTGGGCGAGCCGGCCGAAGAGCCGGCCGGCCTCGGCGAGTGGGGCGGCGTTGCCGGGGCGCCCGGCGAGGACGGCGGTGTGCGCGAACGCGGCCGAGGTGGCGGTCTCGGTGGGCTCGGTGACCAGCAGGACTGAGCCGCCGGGCGGCAGCGACCGCTCCAACTCGCCCTGCCGGGAGGCGGCTTCGAGGAGTACGCCGGTGTCGAAGCCGACCGTCGAGGCGCTGCCGGCGCTCTGCCGGTCCCACCGCCGGGTGACCGCGCGGGCCCCGACGGCGACCGGGCGGCGGCCGAACACGCCGTCACGGTCCTCGACGTGGTCGCGGATCTTGACCGAGGCGAGGGCGAGCGAGACGGCGGCGGCGAGCCGGGCGCCCTCGCCCCGGGCGACGGAGGCGGTGCGCATGCCGCGCAGCGGGCAGGGCCCGGCGGTGCGCCGCCAGGAGGCGTCCTCGCGGGCGGCCTGGGCCTCGACCAGGACCGAGATGATCAGGCCGTCGTAGTTGGTGGCGGTGCGGGCGAGTTGGCCGTGGTCGTCGCGCAGCGCGAGGCAGAGCCCGCACAGGTGCGCCAGCCACGACGCCTGAAGCCGTTCGGACAGCCGGTGCTTGCACGGTCTGATGATGCCGAACATGGTTCCCCCTCGCCGGTGGGCCGCTGACCAGCCCTGATCCGCCGCACATCATATGATCACCGCCCCTCCCGGGCCGAGGGGGCGGAAGAGTCGAGGCGGCGGAGGAGCCGGAGGAAGGGAGAGGGCGCGAGGAGCGCAGGGGCGCGCACCCGAACGCGGCGCGCCGTCCCGGCCGAGTCCACGCCTCCCGCCCTTCTCCACGCCCCGGCCACAGCGGCCCGCGCCCCTGGGAGTGATCTCATATCCGGGATAGCATCGCGAATATGGGAATCGAGACGGCCGTCGACGAGCGGCTCGCCAACCGGCTCGCCGAATTGAGGCTGGAACGGGGCTGGACGCTGGAGGAACTGGCCCGGCTGGCGGACGTCAGCCGTTCGACGCTGTCGCGCGTCGAACGGGCCGAGGTCAGCCCGACCGCCGCGCTGCTCGGGCGGCTCTGCGCCGTCTACGGGCGGACCATGTCCCGGCTGCTCGCCGAGGTCGAGTCGGCGCCGGCCCGGCTGGTGCGGGCCGCGGACCAGCGGATCTGGCGGGACGAGACCACCGGCTTCGTCCGCCGCTCCGTCTCCCCGCCGCACGGCTCGCTGCGCGCCGAGATCGTCGAGGGCCGGCTGCCCGCCGGCGCCGACATCGCCTACGACCGCCCCTGCCTGGCGGACCTGGAACACCACCTGTGGGTGTTCGAGGGGGTGTTGGAGCTCACCGTCGACGGCGAGCGGCACCTGCTCGGCCCCGGCGACTGCCTGCGCTACGTCTCCGGGACCAGCCGCTTCCGCGCCCCCGGCCCGGACGACGCCCGGTACGCCCTGGTGGTGGTGGAACCGTGAGGCGCCCGAAGACCCGGATAGCCGCCGGGCCCCGCGAGCGCTTCGACGCCGCCGGGCGCCGCGTCCTGCTGGTCTGCGTCGCCGGCGGCTTCACCACGCTGCTCGACCAGTCCGTCCTCAACACCTCCATCCCGGCCCTGCGCGAGAGCCTGCACGCCCAACCCGCCCACCTCCAGTGGATCGTGGCCGGCTACTCGCTCGCCTTCGGCCTGGCACTGATCCCCGGCGGGCGGCTGGGCGACGTCAGGGGCCGCAAGTGGTTCTTCGTCACCGGCCTCACCCTGTTCACCCTGGTCAGCCTGGTCTCGGCGACCGCCACCGCGCCCGAGGTGCTGATCGCCGCCCGGCTGCTCCAGGGCGTGGGCGCCGGACTGGTCAACTCGCAGATGATCGGCACCCTCCAGGACGTGTTCGACGGCCAACTACGGGCCCGCGCCCTCGGCATGTACGCCGTCACGGGCGGGCTGGCCTTCGCGCTCGGCCCGCCGATCGGCGGCGCGGTCCTGGCGGCGGCCGGCCCCGAGCACGGCTGGCGGCTGACCTTCCTGCTCAACGTGCCGTTCGGCCTGGCCACCGTCGCGCTGGCGGTGCGTCACCTGCCCAGGCCGCGCCCGAGTGCCCGGCACGCCGACCTCGACCTGGTCGGCCTGCTGCTGGTCGCCGCGCTCACCCTCGCCCTGATGCTGCCGTTCGTCCAACCGCCGGGCTGGACCGGCTGGCTGGCCTTCGCCGCCGTCGCCGTCCTGCTGCTCGGCGCCCTCGCCTGGTGGCAGCGCCGCTACGCCCGCTCCGGCGGCCACCCGCTGATCCACCCGGCACTCACCCGCTCCGCGCCGTACGCGCTTGGCACCGCGACCGCGATGGCCCAGTTCGGCTCCTCGCTCGCCGCCGGACTGGTGCTCACCATGTTCCTCCAGGACGGCCTCGGGCTCTCCCCGATGGGCGCCGCACTCGTTGCGCTGCCCTCGGCGGTGGCCATGGGCGTCGCCTCCGCGCTGGCCTGGCGGGTGGTGCAGCGCTTCGGGCGGCGCACCATCACCGCGGGCATGACCGGCTCCGCCCTGGTCATGCTGGCGAGCGGACTCGTCGCGCACTGGGCGCCCGCGGCCGTCCTGCCCTGGCTGCTGGCGCTGCTGCAACTGTTCGGCGGCGCCTCGATCGGCGTGATGGGCGCCACCAACCAGGCGTACGTGCTGCGCCACGCGCCCGCCGAGGCGGCCGGGGTGAGCGGGGCCATCCTGCAGATGGCCCAGCGGATCGCGGCGGCGGTCGCGGTCTCGGCGCTGTCCGGCGTCTACCTGCGGCAGACCGCCGGGGGCGGCGACCACCGCTCCGCCTACCTGGCCACCAGCGTGGTGTGCGCGGCGGTCGCCGCCCTCGCCGTCCTGGCCTCGGTGTTCGCCGGCCGGCGGGCGGCCCGGGAGGCGACCGGCGAGCCCGTCGCGGTGAGCCGTGGGCGAACAGCGGTCCGTTAGCGCAGGCCTGCACGTACGGTGGCGGGCATGACCGAGAACCGGATCGTGGACCTGCCCGAGGTGGCGCTCGCCTACCGCGAGAGCGGCCCGCCGGACGGCCCGGCGCTGGTGCTGCTGCACGCCCTCGGGGAGCGCGCCACGGACTGGGACGTCGTCCTGCCGGAGCTCGCCCCCAGGCACCGCGTGTACGCGCTCGACCTGCGCGGCCACGGCGACAGCGGCCGCACCGCCCGGTACGGCCTGGAGGAGATGCGCGACGACGTGCTCGCCTTCCTCGACGCGCTCGGCCTGGCGCGGGTCGACCTGGTCGGCCACTCGATGGGCGGCGTGGTCGGCTACCTGGTCGCCCAGGCCCGGCCGGAGCGGATCGGCCGTCTGGTCCTGGAGGACATCCCGGCACCGCACCCGCGCCCGGCCGGCGCGGTGCCGGACGCGCCGGAGGAGCCGGTGCACTTCGACTGGGCCGTGGTGAAGGCCGTCAAGGCGCAGGTCGACACCCCCGACCCGGCCTGGCTGGCGGGGATGGCCGGGATCACCGCCCGCACCCTGGTGGTCGCGGGTGGCTCGGCGAGCCACGTCCCGCAGGAGCGGCTCGCCGAGCTCGACCGGCTGATCCCGGACTGCCGGATGGTCACCATCGAGGTCGGGCACCTCGTGCACAGTGCCCGGCCCGTCGAGTTCGTCGCCGCGGTGGCGCCGTTCCTGTCCGCCTGACCCGGGCGTCCTGACGCGCGGGCTCCGTTCGGGCCCGGTGCCCCCGGTCAGACGCCGAACTCGGCCGGCAGCCGGCCGGCGCGCACCGCCGCGACCAGGTCGGCGTGGTCGGCCTCGGTCCGGTCCGCGTACGCGACGGCGAAGGCGGCGACCGCCTCGTCCAGCGCCTCGCTCCTGCCGCAGTAGCCGGCCAGCAGGCCGGGGTCGGCGGTGTGCGCGTGCGCCCGGGCCAGCAGGGCGCCGGTGATCCGCGCGTAGTCGTCCAGTTGGCCCGGCAGCAGCGCGGCCGGGTCGACGCTGCCCTTGCGGTTGCGGAACTGCCGGACCTGGTAGGGGAGTCCGTCCACCGTCGTCCAGCCCAGCAGGGTGTCACTGACCACCTGCATGTGCTTCTGCCCGAGCACCACCCGGCGGCCCTCGTGGCCGTCCTGACCGGCCACCGGGTGGCCCGCGCGCTCCAGGTACGGCAGCAGCACGGACGGTCGGGCCTCCTTCACCTGGAGCACCAGCGGCTGGTCCCGGTGGTCGGTGAGCAGCACCACGTACGAGCGGGTGCCGACGCTGCCGGTGCCCACCACCCGGAACGCCACGTCCTGCACCCGGTAGCGGGACAGCAGGGTGCGCACCTCGGCGGGCACCGTCGCCACGTACGGGCCGAGCGACTGCGCGACGGCCCGCGCGGTCGCGTCGGTCACCTCGGTGAGCACCGGCGGAGCGGCCGTGAACCGCCGTCCGCCGTCCGCCGTACGGGCGGTGCTGCGGGCGGCGAACCTGGCGCTGGTGTTGCCCAGCGCCTTCGTGCCGACCTTGCGCAGCACCTCGGCCAGGTCGTGCGCCTCGGTGAAGGAGACCAACTGCTCGTCCGCGACGGCGTTCCAGGCGTCCAGCGCGGGCAGCTTGGCGAGCGTGCGCATCGTCCGGCGGTAGGAGCCGGCCGCGTGCTGGGCGGCCTCCCGGGCGGTGGTCTCGTCGGCCCCGGTCTCGCGGCCGGCCAGCACCAGGCTCGCGGCCAGCCGCTTGAGGTCCCACTCCCACGGGCCGGGCACGGTCTCGTCGAAGTCGTTGATGTCCATCACCAGTTGCCCGCGGGCGTCCCCGTACAGCCCGAAGTTGGCGGCGTGCGCGTCCCCGCACAGCTGGGCGCCGACCCCGGTGTCCGGGGTGCCCGCCAGGTCGGCGGCCATCAGTCCGGCCGAACCGCGCAGGAACGCGAACGGCGTGGCGGCCATCCGCCCCACCCGGATCGGCACCAACGCGGCGATCCGGCCCGCGTTGGACGCCTCGATCGCCTCGACGGCCGTCGGCCGCTCGGGCCCGGGCGAGAACTCCGCGTGCCGTTCCCGGGGGATGCGCCCGCGCAGCGCCTTCCCCCGTTCCCGCGCCCGCCCGCCCCGCCCCGACGCGAACCCGGCCACCGCGAACGCCCGCCGCCCCTGCGGCGCAGCTCCGTCCACACCGGCCACGGCCCCGTCCGCCACCTCGGTCACCTCGGTCACCTGCGTCACCGTTCCCCACCCGTCCCTTCCGGCTCCCACTCGCCCGCGACGTGCGCGAACGGCTTGCAGGGGGAGTGACGTCCGACATCTGACGACGGTTCCTGAGCCCGCCGGACGCGGGACGGCCGGCGAGCAGTCGGCGGAGGTCTCCGGAGGTCTTCGGAGGTCTGCGGAGGCGGGAAGGGCGTCCGCCCGTATCCTCGGGGCACGGCCCGCCGTGGAGGCCGGGCGTGGAGCTGGTCGGGACCGGGGGGCAGCGGTGAGCGACGGGGGGAGAGCCCGGCGGGGCAGGCCCACGGTGAACGACGTGGCGGCGCTGGCGGGCGTGTCGATGGCGACGGTGTCGCGCGTGCTGGCGGGCGACTACCCGGTGGCCGGGGCCACCCGGGAGCGGGTGCTGCGCGCGGTGCGCGACCTCGACTACGTCGTCAACGCGCAGGCGCGGGCGCTGGCCGGCCGGCGGTCCCGGACGGTGGCGATCCTGCTGGGCAACCTCGCGGCGCCCTTCCACAACCGGGTCGCCCACGGCGTGGAGCGGCAGGCGGTGGACGAGGGCTGCCTCTGCCTGGTGGCGGCGACCGACGACGACCCCGACCGCGAACTGACGCTGGTCGAGGAGATGCGGGCGCGCGACGTCGAGGCCGTCGTGCTGGTGGGCGGGGTGGAGGACAGCCCGGGGTACCGCTCCCGGATCGCCCGGCTGGCGCGCATCCTGGACGCGGCCGGCTCCCGGCTGGTGCTCTGCGGCCGGCCGGCCCCGGGGGAGGAGCTGCCGCTGACGGCCGTGCACTACGACAACGCGGGCGGCGCGCGGGCGGCCGTCGACCACCTGCTGGCGCTGGGCCACCGGCGGATCCTCTTCCTCGGCGGACCGGCCGCGACCACCACCACCCGGGAGCGCCTCGCCGGGTACGAGGCCGCGCTGGCGACCCACGGCCTGCGCCGCCCGGCCGAACTGACGGTGGAGGGGTGCCACACCCGGGACGGGGCGCGGGCCTGGCTGCGCCGCCGCCTGGCCCAGGGGCCGCCGGACTTCTCGGCGGTCTTCGCGCACGACGACGACGTGGCGGCCGTCGTGCTGACGGTCCTGCGGGAGCACGGGATCGCCGTGCCCGGACAGGTCTCGGTGGTCGGCTTCAACGACCTGCCCGGGGCCGAGGACCTCAGGCCCGGCCTGACCACCGTGCGCATCCCGCACCTCGACCTCGGCCGCACGGCGCTGCGCCTCGCGCTGCACCGCCCCGGCCCCGAGCCGCAGCGGGCCGTCCTCGCCACCGAACTGGTGCCCCGCGGGTCGACGGGGCCGGTCGGGTAGCCGGCCCTCCGGTCACGGGCCCGTGCCGGAAGCGTTGTCCTCGCGATAGAAAGCGCTTACTCTCCGGTCAGACAAGGGAGTTCGCGAGGAAGGACGGCCCGATGGACAGCTCGTGGACGGAGACCGGTGACCCGGCGGCGATACCGGTCCTGAGCAGGCGCGGACTGCTCAGGACCAGCGCCGCCGCCACCGCCGCGGCGGCCGCGTGGTGGCTCGGCGGGCCCACCGAGGCCCGGGCCGCCGACGGCTACGACGCGATGCGCGCGGCCTGGTCCGAGCAGCTGACCGGCACCGGGTACGACCCGGCCGCGCCGCCGTTCGCCCGCGCGCTCACCGCGCTGGGCGACCAGGCGCGGGGCCACCAGGCCGCGTTGAGCCCGCAGTCCGGGTCGCTCTGGCCCGACCTGCCGGTCGGCTCGGCCTCCGCCGCCGTCACGTCGACGGTCGGGCGGCTTCGGCTCATGGCCCTGGCCCTCACCCGGCCGGCCACCGGCTCGACGGGCGATCCCGGCCTCGGCGCCGCCGTCGCGACCGGCCTGGACTGGGTGCTCCAGCGCTCCTACACCGCCACCACCACGTCGTACGGGAACTGGTGGGACTGGCAGATCGGCGCCCCCCAGGCGCTGCTGGACGTGTGCGTGCTGCTCGGCGACCTCCTGACGGCCGAACGGGCGGCCGCGTGCGGTGCGGCCGTGGACCACTTCGTCCCGTCCACGGTGGTCGACAAGTACACCGGGACCAGCACCGGGGCCAACCGGGTGGACCTGTGCCGGGTGCTCGCGCTGCGCGGTGTCATCGGCCGCTCGGCGGCCCCGGTCGCCGCCGCGCAGCGGGGGCTGTCACCGGTGTTCCGCTATGTGACCACCGGCGACGGGATCTACGCCGACGGCAGCTTCGTCCAGCACACCTGGGTGCCGTACACCGGCAGCTACGGCGAGGTGCTGCTCGGCAGCCTGAGCCGGCTGCTGCGCCTGCTCGCCGGAACGCCCTGGGCCGTCACCGATCCCGCGCTGCGGAACGTCTTCACCGCCGTGGACCGGGGGTTCCTGCCGTTCCTCTTCAACGGCCTGGTGATGGACGGGGTTTCGGGCCGCGCCGTCAGCCGGGGCGTGCAGGCCGGCGACGCGCGGCGGGCCCGCCTGGACGACCACGTGCGCGGTCACGCCCTGCTCGGGGACGTCCTGCGGCTGGCCGACTCCGGGTCGGTGCCGGCCGCCCAGGCGGCGGCCTGGCGCGCCGCCGTGAAGGGCTCCCTCCAGCGCGACCAGGTGCTCCCCTACCTGTCCAACGTCCTCGCCGACATCCCCGAACTCGCCCGCGCACAGGCCCTCCTGGCGGACTCCGGCACCCGGGCGGCGGACGAGGGCACGGGCAGCCGGGTGTTCACCATGGACCGGGCCGTCCACCGCCGGCCCGGCTGGAGCGCGCAGCTCAGCCTGTCCTCGTCCCGGACCGCCTTCTACGAGTGCGGGAACGGCGAGAACCTGCGGGCCTGGCACAGCGGCAGCGGAATGCTCTACTGGTACGGCGGCGAGCAGGGCGACGAGCAGTACAGCGACTCCTTCTGGCCCACCGCCGACCCCTACCGGCTGCCCGGCACCACCGTGTCGACGCGCCCGCTGGCCGACGGGGCCGGCGGCGACTGGGGCCAGGCCCGCCCGGCGACCGCCTGGGCGGGCGGGGCGAGCGACGGCGACTGGTCGGTGGTCGGCCAGGACGTCCGGGGCCTCGGCTCCGCCCTGGTCGGGCGCAAGTCCTGGTTCTGCCTGGACGATTCGATCGTCTGCCTCGGCGCGGGCATCGGCTGCACCGACGGCGTCGCCGTCCGCACGACCGTCGACCACCGCAACCTCGGGGCCCGCGAAGATCGGGAGTTCGTGCTGGACGGCGTCCGCCAGCCCGCCGACCCCGGCTGGAGCCGGAGGGCCGACGGCGTCCGCTGGGCGGCGCTGGCCGGGTCGGGCGCCTGGGTGTTCCCCGACGGCGCCACCCTCGACCTCGCCCGCGAACGGCGGACCGGGGCGTGGGTCGACATCAACCGGGGCGGGGCGCCCGACCCGATCACCCGGACCTACCTGTCGATCGGCCTCGACCACGGCACCGACCCCGTCGACGGGACGTACCACTACGTGCTGATGCCCGGGGCCGGCCCGGACCAGGCGGCGGCCCGCGCGGCGGCCCCGACGGCCACCGTGCTCGCCAACACGGCCGACGCCCAGGCGATCAGCGTGCCCGGACTCGGACTCACCCTCGCCAACTTCTTCGCCCCCGGCACGGTCGGCCCGCTGACCGTCTCCGCCCCCTGCTCCGTCCTGCTTCGCGAGAACGGCGGCGACCTCTCCGTCGCCGTCGCCGACCCCACCCGGAAGGCGGCCACCGTCCAGCTGACGCTGGCGCGGGACGGCTACCGGCTCGCGAGCGGCGGCACCGGCATCACGGTGCTCTCGGACTCCGGGCCGCTGGCGCTGCGCTGCGCGGTGGCGGGCACCGGGGGAGCGAGCCTGTCGGCGGTGTTCCGGCGGGGCGCCGCCTTCCAGCGAGGCGCCGCCTGACGGGGCCGCCCGCCGAGGTCAGCGCGCCGGGACGGGCCTCACTGGCCGACCCGCCCGTCGAGGCACTCGCGCAACAGGTCGGCGTGCCCGCAGTGACGGGCGTACTCGTCGATCCTGTGCACCAGCAGCTCTCGCACCGCGATGCCGTTCTTCCCCAGCCGCACGCCCAGATCGGGGTGTGCGGCCAGGGCGGCGTCGGTGGCGGCCTGTTCGCGGGCGAGGTCGGCGAAGGCCGCGTCGACCTCGGCCTGTTCGGCGACGGCTCCGTCGAAGTCCGCGTCCCGCCGGCCGTAGAGCTTCGGCAGCGGATCACCGTCGCTGATCCAGCCGCGCCAGTCCCGTTCCACTTCGGCGAGGTGCCGGACGAGGCCGAGCAGTGACATCGTCGACGGCGGGACGGAGCGGCGGGCCAGCTGCTCCGGGTCCAGGCCCTCGCACTTCATCCGCAGGGTGTGGCGGTAGTTCGTCAGGAAGTCGTTCAGAGTCGGGAGTTCGCCGTCCGGGCTGACTCCCTCGCTGTTGCGGGGGTCGTCGTCCGGGTCGGCCCACATGTCGGGGTAGACGGTCGCCTGGGTCCATCGCTCGGGTTGGTCGCTCATGCGGGCCATGCTCGTTCGTGCGGGCCCGAGCCGCCAGTGGGTTTCGCCGCGATGGTGGCGGCTCCTCAGAGCGTGGACGTGGGCGTGGGTGTCGGCGTGGGCGTGGGAGCGGCGGCCGGAGGCGGAGGGCCGGGGAGGGCGCTCGCGCGGGCGGCGAGGTCGGTGACGACGCCGGTGCAGCTGTCGCCCTCCTTCTGGTGGCCGCACACCTGCAAGGTGGTGTCGCCGGGGCTCGCGTCGACCATCACGGAGTAGTTGTCGTAGCCCCAGTGGATCAGGGCGGTCTCCTGCGAGCCGTGGTTGGTGGTGATGGTGGCGCTGTCCCCGGGGGAGCCGTCGGTGATCCCCGACCAGGCGGCCCGGCACCGCGGGCTGTAGTGGACGTAGAGGACGACCTTGCCCACGTTGCCGGTCAGCAGGGTGCGCTGGTCGACGTCGCACCGCATGTCCTGGGGGTCCTTGCCGGCGCAGCCGACGCCCTCGCAGAGCGGCGCCGACCCGGCGGCCGTCGTCGCCGCCGTCTTCGGCGGGAGCGTCGCCGCCGATGCCGTGCCGTTGCCGCCGTGCGGGCCGCGCAGGTACAGGGCCGCGAACAGGATGAGCACGGCGGCGACGGCGGCTCCCACGCCGGCCGCCGGCCGCCGCCACGGGGCGGCCCGCGGTGAGGCGGGGGCGGCGTCGGGCGCTTCGGTCGCCGGCTCGGGCACCTCGGCGGGCGGTGCGGGCGCAGGTACGGGCTGGGGCTCGGGGGCCTCGGCCGGCGCTGCGGGCGCGGGCGCGGGGGCTTCGGCCGGCGCGGGCGCGGCCTCGGGGGAGAGCGCCTCGTCCGCGTCGCGCGCGGCCTCGGCCTTCCGCAGCAGGGAGGTGAGCAGATCGGCGTCGCACTCGACCGTGGCGATCAGGCCGGCCAGGGCCTGCGGGGTGATCAGGCGCTTCCCGTTCAGCCAGCGCTCCCAGGAGGCCTTGCTGAGGTAGGTCCTCTTCCCGAGTTCGGCCAGTGAGATCTGGTGCGCGTCCTTGACCGCGCGCAGCTCCTCGGCCAGACGCCGAGCGGGTTCCGAAAGATCGTCAGGGAGCGGCTTCCAGGACTGGCTCATCGCGGGTACCTCGGGCGGGTCGGTGGAGGATGCAAACTGATCCACTTTCGGATGATCAGTCTAATCGGTCGACTTCCCTCGGCCACCGCCCGCTTCCCCGAGCGCCGCGCCCTGCGGCGCGCCCACCCGGGGCCCGCGTCCCGGACACCGTCTCACGATGCCTCCGCCCCGGCGTCCCAAGGTGCAGCTCCGGGCCGTGGGACGACCTCGGACCGTCTCAGAACCGCCGAAGACGCTCGAAGACCGGCGGAGAATCCCGCAGAGTGGGCCGCGCCTTGGCCGGCACGCCAGCAGGCTCCCGGCCCGGGCACGGTCACAGCACAGAGCAACGGGGGAGAAGCCACATGGACCGCCACCACGCGTCGTACACCACGTCTCCAGCCCCTGCCGACGAACTCGCCAGGGAGCTCCGGTCGCTGAAGTCCGAGTCGGGCCTGACGTACGCCCGGATCAGCGAACGCACCCACTACGCGAAGTCCTCCTGGGAGCGGTGGGTGAACGGCAAGCAGTTCCCGCCGCGCGACGCCGTGGAGAGCATCGCCTCCGTCTGCGCCGGCGACGCCGACCGGCTGCTCGACCTGTGGCGCCGGGCGGACGGCTGCCGCGCCGCGGGCGCACCGGTCGGCGCACCGCCGGACACCGCCGTGCCGCCGGCACCCGGGCCGACGGGGACCCACCGCTGTCGGACGGCCCTGCTGCGGCCGCTGATCGCCCTCGTGCTGGTGCTGGCGGCGGGCCTGGTGCTGGCCGTCACCGGCCGCCGGCCGTCCCGGCCGGACAGGACCTTGGGCTGACCACGACGACGCCCCCGCGGACGCAACGGATCCGCGGGGGCGTCGGGTGGTCCGGGCCAGGGCCGGCGGGCACGGGGTCAGGCGACCAGCCGGCTCCAGGTGCGGGCGTCCACCACCCCGTCGGCGGGCAGTCCGGCCGAGGTCTGGAAGGCCGTCACCGCGGACCGGGTGCCGGGGCCGAACGCGCCGTCCACGCCCACCTGGATGCCGTGCGCCACCAACTGGCCCTGCACGGCCAGCACCGCGCCGCCCGAGGCGCCGTCGGCGAGGGGCGCGACCGCCTGGCTCCACGTCTGGTTGCCCGCGATCCCGTCCGCGGTGGCGTGCGTGAGGTTCTGGAAGGCCGTGACGGCGCTCTGCGTGGCGGGCCCGTACGCCCCGTCGACGGTCAGGCTCGCGCCGTGCTGCACCAGCAGGTACTGGAGGGTCCGCACCGTCTCGCCCGAGGCCCCGCCGGTGAGCAGCGGCCACACGGGCCCGGTCGGGTCTCCGCCGATGCGGGCCGCGACGTCGCGGCGCAGCTGCGGGATCAGCGCGTACAGGCGGTCACCGGGGCACTCGGTGTTGTTGAAGTCCCGGTGCCCGTAGATCTGGTAGGCCCGCAGCCCGTACTGGCGGCAGATGTAGGTGATCAGGTCGACCAGCGCCGCGTACTGCTCGCCGCGCGGGTCGACGGTGGTGTAGGTGCCCTCGTTCTCGATGCCGATCGCCACCGTGTTCTGCGCCGTGCAGTGGGCGGACTCGACGTGCTGGGCGCCGCCGCGCAGCGTGGACAGGCTGTTGTGGCGGCCCTCCAGGACGTACGCGCCGCGGCTGATGGTGAAGTGCTGCCCGGTGTCGATCCAGCCCTCGGAGTCCATCTGGTACGTCTGCATCGACCGGGCCAGCGAGAACGCGGCCGCCTGCGAGTAGTCCGTCACGTTGGGGGTCGCGGTGTGGTGCACGATCACCTTGTCCGGCACCCCGGCCAGGACGTTGACGGGGATGCTGGAGGGCCGGGCGCCCCACGCGGCCGTGTCGGCGACCGTCGGCCCGTCGGCGGCTCGTGCCACCCCGGCGGGCAGGGCGGACGCGAGCAGGGCACCGCCGCCGACCGCGAGGGCGCCGGTCAGGAAGGAGCGGCGACCGGGGCGGGGCGGGGTGAAGTCGGGGTACATGAACGGGGCCACCTGTTCCTTGGCGGGCTGGCGGGCTGGCGGGCGGGTCCGGGCGGGTCCGCGGGCGGTCCGCGGTCCGCACCGGTCGGACCCGTCGGACCGGTCGGCCGCCACGCTAGGAGCGCGGAGGCCCGGTCCACCATGGCTTCGCCGTCCCTCCCACGTCCCGGGACGCCGCAGCCCGGGGCGGGAGACGCGAGGGTGCGTTCCTCGGGGAGCCTTCGCGCACCCGGCGCCGATCGCCTACCATCGCGGTCGGCCGCGTCGAGCGACGGGCGGGGCGACGGGCAAGGGCGATCCGAGAGGCGCGGAGCATGGGCGACGAGCGCGGCTACCTGCTGGACAACCGGCAGCGGGAGGCGGGTCGACGGTTCGAGGGCATCGCCGAACTGTTCGACCCGTGGACGCTGGAGCACCTGGACCGGCTGGGCCCGGCCGACGGGCACCACTGCTGGGAGGTGGGTGCGGGCGGCCCGGGGATCCCGCTGGCGCTGGCCGAGCGGGTCGGGCCGACCGGCCGGGTCCTGGCCAGCGACCTCGACACCAGCTGGCTGACCGGACTGCCCGCCGACCGCGTCGAGGTCCGCCGGCACGACGTCACCCGCGACCCGCTGCCCGACGAGCTGTTCGACCTGGTGCACGTCCGCCTGGTGCTGGTGCACCTGCCGGACCGGGCCGAGGTGCTGCGACGGCTGGCGTCGGCGGTCCGGCCCGGGGGCTGGCTGGTGGTGGAGGACGCGGACCCGGCCCTGCAACCGCTCGCCTGCCCGGACGAGCACGGACCGGACCAGGAGCTGGCGAACCGGGTGCGCCGGGCGTTCCGGGCCCGGCTCGCCGAGCGCGGCGCCGACCTCGCCTTCGGCCGCACCCTGCCCCGGCTGCTCCGCGAGGCGGGCCTGACGGACGTCGCCGCCGAGGCGTACTTCCCCGTCACCTCCCCGGCCTGCCGGGAGCTGGAGGCGGCGACGGTCCGTCAGCTCCGCGACCAGTTGGTCGGCCCCGGCCTCACCGCCGCCGACCTGGACCGGCACCTGGCCAACCTCCGCGACACCGAACTGGACGTGACCACCGCCCCGCTGATCACCTGCTGGGGCCGGCGCCGGTAGCCGACCACCGCGGGAACGCTCAGTCCCCGACCGGCCGGGTCGTCGAGGCGACGGCGTAGCCGGTGAGCAGGGCGGTCACGATGTCGGTGAGGCGGGGTTTCAGAACTCGGAGCTGGGGGCGTCCGTGACGGGGCCGAGGTCGGGTCGGTCGCGGAGGTCGAGGGCCTCGCCGTGGCGGGTGAGTTCGAGGAGGACGAGGGTGTTGGTGCCCGGGCGCCAGAGCGGGGCGGGGGCGTAGAGGGTGCGCTGCGGTCCCTCGTCGGTGTAGCGGCCGAGGAGGAAGCCGTTGAGCCAGAGCAGGCCGCGGCCCCAGCCGGGGAGGGCGAGGAAGGCGTCGGCGGGGGTGTCGAGGTCGGTCTCGAAGCGGTGGAAGGCCGGGTCGCCGTCGGTGGCGGTGGTGGCCGGGTCGAAGGCCAGGCCGCTCAGGTCGGTGAGGGGGAGCGGGCGGATCTCCCAGTCGTGGAGGCGCTGGCGTTCGTGCGAGACGCCGCGCCGGATGCCCTTGCGGTCGTCGAGTTGGGGGCCGTAGTTGGTGCGGCCGAGCGCCTCGACCAGGATGTCCAGGGTGGCGCCGGCCGGCGTGGTGGCCAGCGGGAGGGTGGCGCCGGGGTCGTTGCGGTCGAGGGTGCCGAGGGGGTTGCCGTCGGCGAAGACCTGGGCGCGGTCGCCGAGGCCGTCGACGCTCAGCGGCAGGGTGGGGCGGGGGCCGGGGACACGGGTGCGGTAGTGGATGAGGCCGAGTGACTGGCCGAGGTTCTCCATGGGTTCCGGGACGGGCCGGTGGTGGGGGGTGGCGAGCGCGTCGAGGGAGTCGAACAGGCGGGCCCGGCCGGTCCTGCGGTCGATGCGGCGCGGGGTCAGGCGGGGCGGCTCGGCGGGGAGTTCGCCGTCGGGCAGGGGGAGGTACCGGCCGATGACGTCGCGCAGGGCGTGGAACTTGGGGGTGAGCTCGCCGGCCTCGCCGATGGGGGCGTCGTAGTCGTAGCTGGTGGTGGTGGGCTCGTAGCCCGGGGTGTCGGGGCTGGTGCCGGTGTGGTTGGCGCCGGACCAGAGGCCGAAGTTGGTGCCGCCGTGGGCCATGTAGAGGTTGACGGAGGCTCCGGTGGCGAGGAGTGCGTCCAGGGAACGGGCGGTCTCCTCCGGGTCGCGGACGTGGTGGGGCCCGCCGACGCGGTCGAACCAGCCGATCCAGAACTCCATGGCGGCGAGCGGCCCCTTGGGCTGCTGGCGGCGCAGCACCTCGAAGCGCTCGGGGGCGCGGGAGCCGAAGGTCGCGGTGGCGAGCAGGCCGGGGATCGCGCCGCCCTGCTGCATGAAGTCCTCGGCGCCGTCGGCGGTGAACAGCAGGCAGTCCACGCCGCGCGCGAGGAGGCCGTCGCGCAGGTGGGCGAGGTAGCCGGCGTCGGTGCCGTAGCTGCCGTACTCGTTCTCGACCTGGACGGCCACGACGGGGCCGCCGCGGCTCGCCAGCAGCGGCACCAGCTCGGGCACGAGGGCGTCGAACCAGCCGTCCACGGCGGCCAGGAAGGCGGGGTCGGCGCAGCGCAGGCGCAGGCGCAGGCCGTCGACGGCGAGCAGCCGGGCGGGCAGGCCGCCGAACTCCCATTCGGCGCAGATGTAGGGGCCGGGCCGCAGGATGACGTCCAGTCCGTGCTGCTGGGCCAGCCGGACGAACCGGGCCACGTCCCGCCAGCCGGTGAAGTCGATCTCACCGGTGGGAAGTTCGTGGAAGTTCCAGGGGATGTAGGTGTCCACGGTGTTGACGCCGAGGGCGCGCAGGCGGCGCAGCCGGTCGTCCCAGAGCTCGGGGTGGACGCGGAAGTAGTGCAGGGCGCCGGCGACGATCCGGTGCGGGGCCCCGTTGCGGCGGAACCCGGAGTCGTCGTAGTCGAGTTCGATCGTTTCGATCATGGCGTGACCAGCTTTCGAGGGGGTGGCACGGGCTGCCAGGGTAGGGCAGGGCCGAACGGCGAACGCCCGACGGCTACCGGCGCGGCGCGGCGACCACGTGGGTGCGGTGGCGGTCGGCCACGGTGGCGAGGGTCTGCGCGCCGGGGGTGGCCCAGATCCGCTCGTTGAAGATCTCGACCTCGATCCAGCCGGTGTAGCCCGCGGCCGTGACCTGGTCGGTGAGGGAACGGAAGTCGATGTGGCCGTCGCCGACGTGGCCGCGCCCGAGCAGGACGTCGGCGGGCAGCGGCAGCGTCCAGTCGCACACCTGGTAGGCGGCGATGCGGCCGTCCCGGCCCGCCCGGTCGAGCTGCTCGGGCAGCGCCGGGTCCCACCAGACGTGGTAGCTGTCGACGACCACGCCGACCTGGGCGGCCGGGTGCGGCGCGGCGAGGTCGAGCGCCTGGCCGAGGGTGGAGACCACGGCGCGGTCGGCGCAGAACATCGGGTGCAGCGGTTCGATGGCCAGCCGTACGCCGAACTGTCCTGCGTACGGGGCGAGTTCGGCGAGCAGGTCGGCGATCCGGGCGCGCGCGCCGGGCAGGTCGCGGCTGCCCTCGGGCAGGCCTCCGGCGACCAGCACCAGGGTGTCGGTGCCGAGTTCGGCGGCCTCCTCGACGGCCCGCCGGTTGTCGTCGAGCGCGGCGCGGCGGCCCTCCGCTCCGGCGGCGGTGAGGAAGCCGCCCCGGCAGAGGCTGCTGACGGTCAGGCCGCTGTCGCGGACCAGCCGGGCGGCGCGGGCCGTTCCGGTCTCGGCGACCTTGTCCCGCCACAGGCCGATCGCCGGGATGCCCGCCTGCGCGCAGCCCCGGACGGCCTCGGGCAGGGTCCAGTGCTTGGTGGTGATCTGGTTGAGCGAGAGCCGTTCCAGTCCGGGGGCGGCGGTGCCCCGTTCGGCGGGGTGAGGTGCGGTCATGCCGACCACCCGGCCAGGGCGAGGTAGCGGCGCATCCGGTCGGCCGCGAGCTCGGGGTCGGGGAGTACCCCGGCGGCGTCGGCGAGTCGGAGCAGTTCGACGAGGTGCGGTACGGACCGGCCGCTCTGGGCGCCGGCCACCATGGTGAAGTGCTCCTGGTGGCCGGCCAGGTAGGCGAGGAAGACCACACCGGTCTTGTACTGGTAGGTCGGCGCCGCGAAGAGGTGCCGGGCCAGCGGAAGCGTCGGGCCGAGCAGCGCGTCGTAGCGGGCGGTGTCGCCGGCGTCGAGGGCGTGCAGGGCTGTCGCGGCGTGGCCGGCGATCGGGTCGAAGACACCGAGCAGGGCGTCGCTGTGGCCGAGTTCGTCGCCCTTGATCAGTTCGGGGTAGTGGAAGTCGTCGCCGGTGTAGAGCCGCACCCCGGCGGGCAGGGCGCGGCGCAGCGCGATCTCCCGGTCGGCGTCCAGCAGCGACACCTTGATGCCGTCGATCCGCCCGGGGTGTTCGCGGATGAGGGTGAGGACGGTGTCGGTGGCCGCGTCGAGGTCGGCGGAGCCCCAGTAGCCGGCCAGTGCCGGGTCGAAGGCGGCGCCGAGCCAGTGCAGGATCACCGGCCGGGCGGACTGCCGGATCAGCCCGTCGTAGACGCGGAGGAAGTCCTCCGGGCCACGGGCGCGGGAGTTGAGGGCCCGGCTGGCCATCAGGACGGGCTGCGCGCCGGCCGCCTCGACCACGGCGAGCTGCGCCTCGTAGGCGTCCGCCACCTCGCTCAGGGCAGCGGCCGTGATGTCGCTCAAGGAGCTTGCCGGGTCGGTGAGTTGGTCGGTGCCGACACCGCAGGCGAGCCGGCCGCCGACGGCGCGGGCCGCCGCGCCGGAGCGGGTGATGAGTTCGCGGGTGGCGGCCCAGTCCAGGCCCATGCCGCGCTGGGCGGTGTCCATGGCGTCGGCGACGCCGAGGCCGAGCGACCAGAGGCGGTGGCGGAAGGCGAGGGTGGCGTCCCAGTCCAGGGCGGCCGGGGCGCCGGCGGCGTTGGCGCCGAGCGGGTCGGCGACGACGTGGGCGGCCGCGAAGGCCGTGCGGGAGGCGGGCGGGTGCGCGGGCAGGTCGAGCGGTGCGGGCTCGCGCAGCCGCAGCCGGCCGTGCCCGGGCAGGTCCAGTTCGGCCATCAGAGCACCAGCTCGGGGACGTCGAGGCGGCGGCCCTCGCGCGCCGAGCGCAGGCCGAGTTCGGCGAGTTGGACGCCCTTGGCGCCCTCCAGGAGGTCCCACGGGTAGGCGGAGCCGGTCGCCACGTGGCGCAGGAACAGCTCCCACTGCACCTTGAAGCCGTTGTCGTACTCCTCGTTCGCGGGCACCGGCTGCCACTGGGCGCGGAAGGGGTCGGTGGCCGGGAGGTCCGGGTTCCAGACCGGCCGGGGGGTGGTGGCCCGGTGCTGGATGCGGCACTCGCGCAGCCCGGCGACGGCGCTGCCCTCGGTGCCGTCGACCTGGAACTCGACCAGTTCGTCCCGGTCGACCCGCACCGCCCAGGAGGAGTTGATCTGCGCGACGACGCCGCCGGCCAGCTCGAAGACGCCGTACGCGGCGTCGTCGGCGGTGGCGGGGTAGGCCCGGCCCTGCTCGTCGACGCGGCGGGGGATGTGGGTGGCGGTGTGCGCGTACACCGTGCGGACGGGCCCGAAGAGGTTGTCCAGCACGTAGCGCCAGTGCGGGAACATGTCGAGGATCACGCCGCCGCCGTCCTCGGCGCGGTAGTTCCAGGACGGGCGCTGGGCGCTCTGCCAGTCGCCCTCGAAGACCCAGTAGCCGAACTCGCCTCGCACGGACAGGATCCGGCCGAAGAACCCGCCGTCGACCAGCCGCTTGAGCTTGCGCAGCCCGGGCAGGAACAGCTTGTCCTGGACGACGCCGTTGCGGACGCCGGCCGCCCGGGCGAGGCGGGCCAGCTCCAGGGCGGCGTCGAGGGATTCGGCGGTCGGCTTCTCGGTGTAGACGTGCTTGCCGGCGCCGATCGCGGCGCGCAGGGCGGCCTCCCGGGCGGGGGTCACCTGGGCGTCGAAGTACACCTCGGTGAGCGGGTGGGCGAGCGCCTCGTCGAGCGAGGTGGTCCAGTGCTCCAGGCCGTGGCGTTCGGCCAGGGCGCGCAGCTTGGCCTCGTTGCGGCCGAGCAGGATGGGTTCGGGCCAGAGCACCCGGCCGTCGTCGAGGTCGAGGCCGCCCTGCTCGCGGATGGCGAGGATCGAGCGGACGAGGTGCTGGCGGTGGCCCATGCGGCCGGTGACGCCGTTCAGGACGACGCCGATCACCTTGCGGTCCACGGGTGTTCTCCTTGCAGCTGGTAACGGGGGGCGGTCAGGCCGTGCGGTGGATGCCTTCGGGGTGGACGGCGTGGGCGAACGGCAGGCCCCGCGCGTAGCGGGCGAGTTCGTCGGCCGCGGCGGCGGCCATCCGGTGCAGCTCGCCGCCGAGCGAGCCGGCCACGTGCGGGGTGAGCAGGACGTTCGGCAGCTCGTACAGCGGTGAGTCGGCGGGCAGGACCTCGGGGACGGTGACGTCGAGGACGGCGTCCAGGCGGCCGGCGACGAGTTCGTCGGTGAGCGCCTGCTGGTCGACCAGCGAGCCGCGGGAGGTGTTGACCAGGGTGGCGCCGTCGCGCATCAGGGCGAGCCTGCGGCGGTCCACCAGGTGATGGGTCTCCGGCAGTTCGGGGGCGTGCACGGTGACCACGTCGGAGGAGGCGCACAGGTCGTCCAGGCCGACGGCCCGGGCACCGAGCGCGGCGGCCTCGGCGGCCTCCACGTACGGGTCGTACAGCAGCAGGTCGAGGTCGTGCGGGCCGAGCAGTTCGAGCACCCGGCGCCCGATCCGGGAGGCGCCGACGATGCCCACTGTGCGCCGGTAGTTCCCGGCGGCGGCGTAGGCGCCCTGCCAGTCGTGCGGGGCGCGCCGGTGCCGGTAGTCCTCGCGGATCGCGAGCAGCCGCTTGTTGGCGAGCAGCACGGCGGCGACGGTGTACTCGGCGACGGGCAGCGCGTTGGCCCAGGCCGCCGAGGTCACCTGGAGGCCGCGCCGCCAACAGGCCTCGGTGACATGGTGCTTGACCGAGCCGGCGGCGTGGATGACGGCGCGCAGCCGGGGCGCGGCGGCCAGCACGGCCTCGTCCAGCGGCGGGCAGCCCCAGCCGCTGATGATGACCTCGGTGCGGGCCAGCGCGGCGGCGGCCTCGGGGGTGGCGAAGTCGTCCACGACCAGGTCGGGGTCGAGGTCGGCGAGGTCGGTGAGCCGCTGGACGGCGTGCCGGTCGAGCAGCCGGGCGGGCAGGGCGCGGTCCATCGCGAGCAGGGCGCGGGGCCTGCGGGCCGGGGCGGCGGGGGAGCGGATGTCGGCTGTGGTGGTGGTCATTTGACGCTTCCTGCGGTCAGGCCGGCCCGCCAGTGGCGTTGCAGGCCGACGAAGGCCGCCACCAGCGGGAGGACGGCGAGCAGCGAGCCGCTGACGACGAGGGGGTAGTACTCGGGGAAGGCGTGGGTCTGGGCGTTCCAGCTGAACAGGCCGAGGCTGACCGGGAAGAGCCGGTTGTCCGAGAGCATCACCAGGGGGAGGAAGAAGTTGTTCCAGATCGCGGTGAACTGGAAGAGGAACACCGTGACGAAGCCGGGCGTCATCATCCGCAGGCCGATCGACCAGAAGGTGCGCAGTTCACCCGCGCCGTCCATCCGGGCCGCCTCCAGCACCTCCCCGGGGACGTAGCCCGCGCAGAACACCCGGGCGAGGTAGACGCCGAAGGGGTTGACCAGGGAGGGCACGAAGACCGCCCAGAAGGTGTTGACCACGCCGAGGTCCGAGGCGAGCAGGTACATCGGCAGGGCCAGCGTGGTGGTGGGCACCAGCACGCCGAGCAGCACCAGGCCGAACAGCTTCTCCTTGCCGGGGAAGGCGTGGACGTGGAACGCGTACCCGGCGCAGACGCAGACCAGGGCGCAGGCCAGGGCGCCGAGCCCGGCGTACAGCAGGGAGTTGAGGTACCAGCGGAAGTAGATGCCGTCCCCGGTGGTGGCCAGCGCGTGCAGGTTGTCGCCGAGGTGCCAGGTGGCGGGGGAGAGGGCGCGCCCGCCGAGCAGGTCGCCGGTGTTCTTGGCGGCGGCGGTCACCAGCCACAGCAGCGGCAGCAGGGTGTAGGCGGTGGCGAGGACGAGGGCGCCGTTGACGGCGGCCTTGGAGAGCGTCCACGGCCGGCGGGGCGGGTGGCTGCGGGCGGCGGAGCGCTGCCGGGGGCGGCGTCCGGGGGCGAGCGTGGTCATCCGGTGGCCTCCGTCCGCCGGTCCGGGCGCGGGCGGGTGGCCCGGGTGACGAGGAAGGACAGCGCGGCGGCGGCGAGCGCGAGCAGCACCGAGGCGGCGGCGGCCAGGCCGTAGTCGCCCCGGTCGAAGGCGGCGGTGTAGGCGTACATGCTGGGCGTCCAGGTGGAGACGACGCCGGGGGAGGCGCCGTGCAGGATCATCGGTTCGGTGAAGAGCTGGAGCGAGCCGATCAGGGTGAACAGGCCGACCAGCACGATCGAGGCGCGGATGAGCGGGATCTTGACGCTGACGGCGGTCCGCAGCGGTCCGGCGCCGTCGACGACGGCCGCTTCGAGGACTTCGCGCGGGACGGCCTGGAGCGCGGCGTAGAAGATGACCATGTTGTAGCCGGTCCACTCCCAGAGCGCGATGTTGACCACGGCGGGCAGTGGCGCGCCGAACGGGTCGGGGTGGGCGCCGCCGGCGTTCAGCACGTCGATGACCGGGCTGATGCCGGGCGTGTACAGGTAGACCCAGATCAGCGCGGCGATGATGCCGGGCACCGCGTGCGGCAGGAACAGCGCCAGCTGGAAGAACCGGCGGGCGCGGGCCAGCGCCGAGTCCAGCAGCAGCGCGAGGAGCAGTGCCAGCCCCGTCATCAGCGGGATGTAGAGCAGGCAGTACTGCGCGGTGGTCCAGAAGCCCGAGCGGAACGCCTGGTCGCCGAGCGCCCGGGCGTAGTTGCCGAGGCCGGTGAAGACCGTCTCGCCGCCGCCGAAGCCGAGCCCGGACCGGTGCTCGGTGTACAGGCTGAGGTGGACGGCGTAGCCGATCGGAACGAGCGTGCAGGCCGTGAACAGGAGCACGAACGGGGCGAGCAGGACGGCCGGGGCCCCGTACCGCCCGCGCCGGCGGGCGCGGGCGGCGACGGCGGGCCCGGGCCCGGGCCCGGTGCGGGGCGGGTGGGCGGTCACTGCTTGACCTTGAGGCCGCGGTTCTTCAGCTCGGCCTGGGTGGACTGCTGCGCGGCGTCGAGGGCCGCCTGCACGGTGCCGCCCTGGGTGAGCTTGCCGAACGCGTCCTTGAGCGCGTTGTTGGTCGCGTTCATCGTCGGGCCCCACTGCCAGTTCGGCTTGATCGACTTCGCGGCGTCCGTGTAGAGCGCGTACACGTCCTGGCCGCCGTAGAAGTCGGACTTGAAGGCCTCCTCGGCCACCGGGACGAGGGCGGGCGCGGCCGGGAAGGCGGAGGAGGTGCCGGAGGCGATCCGGGCCTTGATGCCCTCCGGCGTGGTGGTCGCCCAGGTGGCGAACTCGACGGCGGCCCCGGCCTTCTTGCTGTCCTTGGAGACGGCGAAGGTGGTGCCGCCGACCATGCCGCTGGCCGGGGTGCCGTCCCAGCTGGGCACCGGGGCGACGGCCCATGTGCCGGCCGCGTCGGGCAGGGTGCCCTTCAGCACCCCGCCGCCCCAGGAGGCGCCGAGGTAGCCGGCGGTCTCGCCCTTCTGCAGCGAGGCCGTCCACGGCTGGCTGAACGAGGGCTGGACGCGGACCAGGTCCTCGGCGATCAGTTGCTGCCAGTAGTCCGCGGTCGGTTTGGTCCCGGCGCCGTTGAGGTCGACGCTCCAGGCGTCGTCGCGGCCGGTGAACCAGTGGGCGCCGGCCTGCCAGGCCATCGCCTCGAAGGTGGCCGGGTCGTCGGGGAAGAAGGTGGCGATCCGGGTGTCCGGCTGGGCCTGCTTCAGTTTCTGCGCGGCGGTGCGGAATTCGTCCCAGGTCTTCGGCGGGGTGAGGCCGGCCCGGTCGAAGAGGTCCTTGCGGTAGTAGAAGGCCTGCGGCGAGGCGTCCAGGGGCAGCGCCCAGGTGCGGCCGCCGAGGGTGGTCAGGTCCATGGTCTGCGGCAGGTACTTCGCCCTGAGCTCGCCGGGGACGAGCTTGGAGATGTCCTGGACGGCGCCCTGGCTGACGAAGTCCGGCAGTTGGGCGTACTCGACGTTGAACACGTCGGGGGCGTTGCCGGCCTTCACCGCGTTGGAGATCTTGGCGTACCCGCCGGCCGTGCCGGAGGGTATCTCCTCGTAGACCACGTTGACGTCGGGGTGGGAGGCGTTGAAGGCGGCGACGACCTCCTTCGTCCCCTTGGACCAGGCCCAGAAGGTCAGCGTGACCGGCTTGCCGTCGTCGGCCTTCGGGGCCCCGCCGCCGCTGCCGGCGCAGGCGGCGAGGAGGACGGTGGACAGCAGGCCGCCGGCGGCCGCGCGGAGGAGTCTGCGCCGGGGGTGGGGGAGGGGGAGCGGGAGTGAGGGCATGCACGACTCCGGGAGAGGGGGGCGCGGCCGGGGGTCAGGGGGGCTGCCGGTGGCCGCGACCGGGCGGGCAAGTGGTCGCCATCCTGGGCGGGCGATCGATCGAAGTCAAGAGATCTGGATCAAATGATCCATTGCGATCAAAAGCCTTGACGAACGATCAACCGCTTTCTAGATTCCCCGCACGGGGCGCGACTCCCGAGCCCCGGGCCATGGAGGACACCGCCGTGCTGCTGCCCCCGGAAGACCACGCCCTCAGCCCCCGCACCGGCTGGACCAGAGCCCACTGGGAGGCCGCCGCCGACGGGCTGCTCGACGCCGTCCTCCCCTGGGCCGGCCCCGGACACGCGCTGATCGACCTCCCCGGCCCCCGGCCGAGCTGGTCCGGCCGCCGCTCCGACGCCCTCGAAGGCTTCGCCCGCACCTTCCTCCTCGCCGCCCTGCGGATCGCCGGCGCCGGCGGCGCCGACCCCCACGGCCTGCTCGACCGCTACGCCGCCGGACTCGACGCCGGCACCCGCCACCCCACCACCGCTCGCGACCTCACCGACGACGACCCGGCGTCCTGGCCCGTCGTCACCGACCGCGGCCAGGCCATGGTCGAGGCCGCCGCCATCGCGTTCGCCCTGCGGCTGACCCGCCCCTGGCTCTGGGACCGCCTCCCCGCCGACGTCCGGACCAGAACTGCCCGGTGGCTCGCCGAGACCCTCCACCGCACGCCCAACGACAACAACTGGTGGCTCTTCCCGCTCGCCGTCGGCGGCTTCCTCGCCGAGGCCGGCATCGAGGAGCACGCCGCCCGCGCCGCCGTCCGGCGCGGACTGGACCGCGTCGACCGCTTCTACCTCGGCGACGGCTGGTACACCGACGGCCGCCCCCGCGCCTTCGACCACTACAACGGCTGGGCCCTGCACCTCTACCCCGTGCTGCACGCCCACCTCGCCGACGACCGCGCCCTGCTCGCCGAGTACGGCCCCCGGCTCGCCGCCCACCTCGCCGACCACGCCCACCTGTTCGGCGGCGACGGCGCGCCGGTGCACCAGGGCCGCTCGCTGATCTACCGGTTCGCCGCCGCCGCCCCGCTCTGGGCCGGCACGCTCACCGGCCACACCCCGCTCACCCCCGGCACCACCCGCCGACTCGCCTCCGGCGCCCTGCGCCACTTCCTCGACCGCGGCGCCACCGGCCCCGACGGCCTGCTCACCCTCGGCTGGTACGGCCCCCACCCCCCGCTCGTCCAGCCCTACTCCGGCCCCTCCTCGCCCTACTGGGCGGCCTCCGGCTTCCTCGGCCTGCTGCTGCCCGCCGGCCACCCCGCCTGGACCGACCGCGAGGAGCCCGCCCCCGCCGAACGCCGCGACACCGTCCGCGCGCTGCCCGGCCCCGGCTGGCTGGTCCAGTCCACCGCGGCCGACGGCCTGGTCCGCCTCCACAACCACGGCAGCGACGACCAGCCCGCCGACCGCGTCCACCCCGACGACCCGTACTACGCGCGGCTCGCCCACTCCACCGCCACCGGCCCCGTCCACACCGGTCCGGCCGACAACCACCTCGCCCTGCTGGTCGACGGCGAACCCACCGAACGCGGCCCGATCACCCCGCTCGCCACCGGCGACGGCTGGGCGGCCTCCACCCACCGCCCCCGGGCCGGCGGACACCCCCTGCCCGGCGTCACCGTCACCTCGCTGACCCTCGCCCACGGCGCCGACGAGGTCCGCGCCCACCTGGTCGTCGGCGCCCCGCCCGGCACCCCGCTGCGCGAGGGCGGCTGGGCCGTCGCCGGAGACCACCTGCCACCCGCCCGGCCCGGCACCGCCGCTGCCTCTGCCACCGCGACCGCCCACACGCTGGACGGCCGGCTGCTGACCAGCGAACTGCGCGCCCTGCACGGCTACGCCGCCGCCCGCACCAGCCCCGTCCCGGACGGCACGGCCTTCGGGTCGGCCGCCGCCCTGCCGGTCCTGACCGGCGCCACCGGCGGGGCCGTCCACCTGCTGGTGTGCGCAGCCCGCCTCACCGCAGCCCGCCTCACCGCCGCCGCAGGCGAGCTCCCGCCGCTAGGTGGCCCGACGGCGGACGTGGCGGCCGCTCCCGACGAGGCCTACCGGCTGCGGGTGCGGTGGGCCGACGGCACCGTCCACGAGGCGGAGCTGTCGCCGGGAGCGGCCTTCGCCCGCCGACTTCCGCCCGGCGACCGAACCTGAGGAGCACCCGTGCCGCTCGCCCTGTCCACCCTCGGCCTGCCCGATCTGCCGCTCGCCGCCGCCGCGCGCCTGGCCGCCGACCACGGCTGGCACGGGCTGGAACTGCGCTGCGCCCCGGGCCAGCCGGTCCACCCCGGCCTGACCGCCGACGGGCGGCGCGCCGCGGTGCGCGCACTGGCGTCCACCGGGACGGTTCCGCTCGCGCTGGCCTCCTACCTCGGCATCGCCGCCCCGGGCGCGGACGCCCCGCTTCTCGCCGACCTCGGCGGTCACCTGGAACTCGCCGCCGACCTGGGTTGCCCGGCCGTCCGGGTCTTCCCGCGCGGCGGTGCCGCGCCCGGCCCGGCGGCGGCCGACGAACGGGCTGATGAGCGTGCCGCCCGGCGGCTGGCCGCCGTCGCCGGCCGCGCGGCCGAGCTCGGCGTCCGGGTCCTGGTCGAGACGCACGACTCGCACCCGACCGGCCGCGACCTCGCCCGGCTGCTCGCCCCCGTCGACCACCCGGCCGTCGGCGCCCTGTGGGACCTCCAGCACACCGTCCTCGGCGGGGAGCCGCCGCAGGCCACCCACCGGGCGCTAGCCGGCCGGCTGGGCCACGTCCAGGTCAAGGACGTCGCCTCGGCCGTCGACCGCACGCCGCTGCCGCTCGGCGCCGGCACCCTGCCGATCGCCGCCTGCCTCGCCCTGCTGCCGGCCGACGCCTGGGTCTGCTGGGAGTACGAGGCGCCGTGGTACCCCGAGGCCGCCCCGCTGGCTCCGCTGCTCGGCGCGGCCGCCGCCTGGCTGGCGGGACTGCGGCGGTAGCGCTCCCCGGCCCGGCCCGTGGGCGGACCGCCCTGCGAAGGTGGCAGCTGGACGGGCCCCCGGCCGGGGGCTGGGGGTTCAGCCGCCGCAGGAGGTGCGGATGCGCAGGGCCGGGAGCAGGGAGATCCGGTGCACCGGCAGATCGGGCCCGGCGGTGAGACGGCGCAGCAGGAGGCCGACGGCGGTCTCGCCGACCGCGCGGGTCGGCGGGGCGACGGCGGTCAGCGGCGGGGCCGCCAGGGCGGCGAACACGTCGTCGTAGGCGATCAGCGCGAGGTCGGCGGGCACCGCGAGGCCGCGGGCGCGGAGCAGCGGGAGCAGCTGGATCGCGTCCTGGTCGTTGTGGATGAGGGCGGCGCGGACGCCGTCGGACACGGCGTCGGCGATCAGCCCGGCGAGCCGGTCGGAGTCGGCGGGGCGGCCGTCGTCACCGAGGGTGTCCAGGACGGGCAGGGCGGCCAGTCCGAGCAGCCGGGTGCCGTGCTGGTAGCCGGCCCGGACCTCCCGGGCCGTCCAGGAGTCGCCGCGGGCCGCGAGCAGGACCCGGTCGTGGCCGAGGTCGGCGAAGTGGCGCAGCGCGAGGAGGACGCCCTGCCGGTGGTCCGAGCCGACGGAGTCCAGGCCGGCGCCGGGGCCCCCGTACTCGGGCGCGCCGCGTTCGACCAGGACGGCGGGCACCGGCAGGTCGTCCAGCCAGTCGTGGGCCTGCGCGGGCCGGCCCGGCAGGAGGTTGGGCGCGAGCAGCAGCCCGTCCAGGCCGGACTCCAGCAGCCGTTCGGCCTGCGTGCGGTCGTCGCGGGCCTCGTACGGGGCGATGCCGAGGACCAGCCGGGCGCCCGCCGCCGTCGCGGCGGCCCGGGCTCCGTTGATCAGCTCGTCGAAGTACGACCCGACGGAGGGCACGAGCAGCCCGAGGGCGCGGGTCCCGCCCTCGCCGTCCGTCGGCTTCTCCGGTGTGCGCCGTACGACGAATCCGTGTGAGCGCCCCACCCGGCCGGCCTCGGCCAGCGCGGCGACGTCCCGCCGCACGGTCACCGCCGGAATGGCGAGCCGCGCCGCCAGGTCGGCGAGCCGCAGGGGCCCGCTCGCCTCGCCGACGGCCTTGAGGATCAGGTCCCGACGTTCCTCGGCCGAGATGGTCATCGCCTGTCCCCCGTACTGCTCCGAACCGCCGCTGGTTGATCGGACCATATCTTTCGATCGACTTCCGATCAAGTATGACCGTGATGCCGCACCCGGTACCGCACCGGCCTGCCCGCGCGTCCACGGCGACGGCCCGCCCGGCCTGACCTCAGGCGCAGTCCTTCCGCCCGCCCTTCGCACTCGCGGGGAATCCGCCGCGCCCGTGCATGATCGGATTCCAGCCGCGCACTGGCGGAAAGCCACCTTGCCCACCCGTCACGTCGAGTGAGAACGTCGACACGTTAAGTGTTGATCACCGGTCGTCGCGTTCCCGGCGGCCAACGGCTTGTGAGGTGGCGGGTTTGACGGAGGTTCAGCATCTGGCGCGGGTCTACAGCGACCGCTCCTATGTGCACACCACGACCGTGCGGCACCAGGGCAGCACGGTCGCCTTCGCGATGGACGACCAGCGGCGGATCGTCTACACGGTCCTCGACCTGTCGCAGCACGACGAGGCGCGCGGGGAGGCGGATGCGGCGTACTGGTCGGAGAACCCGCTGCCGCTGCCGTTCCCGGCGGAGCTGGCCCGGGTCGGCTACGCGGTGGCCGGTGCGGTGCGGATGCCCGTGGTCAAGCGCGGCGGGCGGGTCGAGGCGGATCCGGCGGAGCGGCTCGGCGACGACGAACTGGACCCGTTCCTGTCCAGCACGGCCAGGCTCGGTGCGGCCGCGCCCTTCCACGTGGTCTCCGACGGCACCCACCTGTACGTGCTGCGCCAGTCGATCCGGGCCGACGACGCGGACGCCGTCTTCCGGCTCGCCGACGGCACCGGCTCCTCGGCCGACCCGACCCGCACCGACTACCTCGCCGGCGGCGGTGCGGGCCGGACGCCGGTGGTCGACGCCACGCTGCTCTGCGACCGGTTCCTGCTGGTCGGCGGCGAGTTGAAGCCGGTGCTGGAGGTCCGCTACCGCCGCAGCCGGCACAAGGGCCGCCCGGACTCCGCGAAGGACAGCCTCGGCACCCGGGACATGGAGGGCCGGGCGTTCATCGAGCCGACCCAGGAGCTGAACTTCGTCCGCAACCTCTCCCGCGGCCGGTTCACCGCCCTGCTGGTGCCCACCGCCGTGCACGGCCGGGAGCGCTGGCAGATCTTCGCGCACAACGACGCCACCGCCCGGATCGACGGCTTCAGCGTCGAGCGCAGCCGCGACGGGCTGTTCAACACCCAGGGCTCGCAGGCCTGGACCAGCCCCGACGAGCGCTACCGCGAGGCCGTCTACGAACCCGCCCCCGGCACCTGCCCGTTCACCGGCCGGCCGCTGGTACCGGCGGTGAGCGAGAGCGGCCACGCCGAGACGGCGCTGCGCTTCGACGGCGTCGACGACGTGGCCGAGCTGCCCGCCAACGCCCTCCAACTCGCCGACGCGGACTTCACCGTGGAGTTCTGGGCCCGGCGCACCGCGACCGGCGGCCGGGAGGACTTCCTGATCGGGCACGGCGCGGCCGCCGGCGCCCGGCTGCGCAGCCTGCACATCGGCTTCCGCTCGGACGACACCTTCGCCTTCGCCTTCTACGCCGACGACCTGAACGTCGGCCGGCGCACCAGCGACACCGACTGGCACCACTGGGCCTGCGTCTTCGTCCGCGCCACCCGCGAGCAGATCGTCTACCGCGACGGCGTCGAACTCGGCCGCCGCACCACCGACATGCCCTACGCCGGTCTCGGCCCGCTGACCCTGGGCCGCGCCCTCGGCTCGTTCGGCCGCGCCGAACTGGACGAGGTCCGGATCTGGAACCGCCCCCGCAGCGGCGACGAGCTGGCCGCCGACCGCGGCCGCCGCCTGATCGGCAACGAGCCCGGCCTGGCCGTCTACTACCGCTTCGACGAGGGCGCCGGCGACACGCTGTACGACCAGACGGACAACGCCCGCAACGCGGCTCTGCGCGGCGGGCCGGCCTGGATCACCTCCGAGGCCCCGATCGGCGACAACCCCGGGGTGCGCCGCGACAGCTTCGCCTTCACCGGGCGCACGGTGGTCTCCGGCCTCTCCGCCGTCCTGCACCACCAGCAGGAGGCCTCCCCGGCCGGGTACGACGGCGCGGCCAAGCCCGTCAAGCGCCAGGCCCGGGTGCTGCTCGCCTGCGCCACCGGCGGGCCCGACCCGGTGAGCGGCAAGGCCACCGACGACGCCTACCTCGCCACCCTCGACCTGGGCGTCGGCGGGGACGGCCGGCTGGCCGAGATCCCGGACCGGGTGGCCCTGCCGGTGCTCGCCGCCCCCGACTCCAGCGGCGCCGTGGACGCCGTCGGTGACCTGGACGCCCAGGTGGCCAAGCTCGTCCGGGACGTGGCCAACTCCGAGGCGGAGATCGCCCGCCTCCAGCAGGAGACCGCCGAGGTCCCGGAGTTGGAGCGCCGGCGCGCCGAACTGCGGGCAGGCCAGGACGACGACGTCACCCTCTGGCGCTACCGGCTGCGGTTCAGGCTGCCCAAGGACGGCCGGGACCAGTACCTCGCGGTGGAGAACGACCGCAAGGACGCGACGGCCCCGCTGGTGCGCACCGCCAACCGGACGGCCGCCTCCACACTGTGGACCTTCGAATCCACCGGCACCAACCTCAACGGCGTCCCCTGCTACTTCCTGCGCAACGTCGACTCCGGTCTGGACATGAACCTCTCCGGCGGGAAGACCGACAACGACACCCCGCTGATCCAGTACCGCCGGGAGGCCGACAACGACGCCACCCACTTCGCGCTGGACAGCTGGAACGGCCGAGGCCTGGTGGTCCGCCGCAGCGGCAAGCTGGTCTGCGCCCGGGACAGCCAGGGCGACCGCATCGTGCAGTACGACTACGGGACGGTCAACGCCTCCGGCGAGGGCGTCATCGTGCTGGAGAAGGACGGCGCCTCCGGCAGGCCGGGCGCGAGTGCCGCCCAGCGGAACCAGCAGATCCTGGACATCGACAATCGGCTGCTGACACTGGGCGGAAAGCAGGACGCGCTCGCCCGCCACCGCCGCGACCTGCCGGCCCGGCAGGCCCTGCTGGCAGCCAAGCGCGAGGAGCTGGGCCGGCTCACCGGCGGCGTGCGCGGCTCCGACGACATCGCCCTGCCGATGTCCCAGCTCTCCGTCGACCGCACCGGCCTCAGCAGCTCCGGCGCGCTGCTCGCCTTCGCCCGGGGCAGTGACCGGCCGTTCCTGCTGGACAGCGCCACCGGCAGCCTGGTGCTCTACTTCCGGGGCGCCAACGGCCAGTTCTTCGCCGGCTACTACGACACGCAGGTGCTGCGCTCCTCCCGGCGGCTGACGGCCGGCGGCAAGGCGCTCGCCTTCACCGCCCGCGATGCCGCCACCGACCTGGCCGCGGCGGAGATCACCGTCGAGGTCGGCGACAACCCGGCCCAGGTCAAGCTGACCATCCGCCGGGACGGGCAGAGCGAGCAGTGGTCCCACCTGCCCCGCCGGGCCGAGGACTTCGCCGCCGTGGTCAACGGCGCGGCCGAACAGCCGGTGCCGATCGGCACCGTGCTGCGGATCGACGGCGGCGTGGTGGAGTTCACCGAGGGCACCCTCGCCCGGCTCGCCGGCCCCGGCTTCGTCACCGTCGGCGGCCACGGCTTCCGCTTCGAGGGCGACCACCCCGCCGGCAGCAAGTCGCTGAAGCTGGGCGCGGGCGCGGACCCGACGGTGCTGAAGCCGGGCATGGGCGTGCAGCGGGTGCGCTACGACCAGCGCTGGGCCACCGCCTCCGCGCCCGGTGTGGCGCTCTCGTCCGGCTCCCGGCTGGTCACCGTCGACCCCGGCGGCCTCGCCGAGATCCCGGTCGGCACCGCCGGCGACCTGCTGCGCGGCCACGGCGGACGCTGGCGCGCCGACATGCCCGGCCGCGCCTACGCCTTCGACGGGCAGGGGCGCTTCCTGACCCTGCCCGCCGAGCAACTGCCGCGGGCCGCCACCCCCGGTGACCTCACCCTGGAGGCCTGGGTGAACCCCGAGCGGGTCGAGGGCCCGGTGCGGCTGGTGCACGCCAACGCGGGCGACACCCCGTACGGCCTGGGGCTGCTCGGCGGCCCCGCCGCCTCGGCGCTGGCCTACGACGGGGTGAGCGCCGCCGCGGTGGTGCCCGGCGCGTTCGGCTTCGGCGACGGCGACTTCACCGTCGAGTTCTGGGCCCGCCGCACCGCCGTCGACGAGCGCGACCACTTCGTCCTCGGGCACGGCGGCGACCAGGGCCGCAACAACGAGAGCCTGCACATCGGCTTCCGGTCGAACGGCAAGTTCACCTTCGCCTTCTTCGGCGACGACCTGGACACCACCCAGCGGTTCGGCGACACCCAGTGGCACCACTGGGCCTGCGTCTTCGAACGCGGCACCAGCCAGCAGGTGGTCTACCGGGACGGCCAGGAGATCGCCCGCCGCACCGCGAGCGCCCCCTACCGGGGCCAGGGCAGGCTCTCCCTGGCGCAGGTGCCCTTCCAGGCCACCAAGTTCGCCTCCCTACAGATCGACGAAGTCCGGCTCTGGTCCAGCGCGCGCGGCGGCGACGACGTGCGCGCCGCGATGAAGCGCCGGCTCACCGGCGGCGAGACCGGGCTGCTCGGCTACTGGCTCTACTCCGCCCCGGCGGCCGGTGCGCAGCCCGTGCTGGCCGACCGTTCCGGCAACCAGCGGCACGCCGAACTGCGCGGCAAGCCGGGCCCGGTGCCCGCGCCGTCGCCGATCGAGGGCGGCCGCTACTGGGCCGTCGCCACCGTCGGCGATCGCCGGGTGGTCAGCCGGGAGACCTTCCCGCTGAGCGAGTGGAGCCACTTCGCCGCCGCCTACCAGCAGTCCTGGGCCGTCCGGTTGGACGGCGAGGCCTACCTGGAGGTCGCCGACGACGACGCCCTCGACATCGCCGACGACCTGACGCTGGAGGTCTTCGCCCGCCTCGACCGGCTCGGCGAGACCCAGGGCCTGCTCTCCAAGGGCCGCACCGCCGACGGCGCGGGCGGCAGCGTGCCGTACCGCCTGGCGGTGCTGCCCGACGGCAGGCTGGAGTTCGCCTTCGAGGAGCCCGAGGGCCGGGCCGTGCGGTACACCTCCACCGAGGGCGTCAAGGCCGGGGCGTTCCACCGGATCGCGGTGGTCCGCAAGAGCGGGCGCTCGATGCAGGAGCAGAAGGGCACCCGCCAGATCACCGCGGCCGGGGCCGACGGCAAGCCGGTGACCCAGAGCGTCGAGCTGGTCGAGTCGGTGGCGGTCCGCGAGTGGCAGGACATCCGCTTCCACCTGGACGGCCGGGAGATCGGCACGGCCCGCTACGAGGGCCCCGGCCCGCGCGGCAACGACGCGCCGCTGGAGCTGGGCCGGGCCCGCGACGGCTCCGTCGTGCAGCGGCTGACCGGCGTGCTCGCCGAGGTCCGGATCTGGGGCGCCGCCCGCGACGCCGCCCGGCTCGGCACCGCCGTCACCGCCCGCGACCGGGGCCTGATCGCGCACTGGCGGTTCGAGGAGAACGCCGGCGGCACGGCGGCCGACGCCACCGGCTCGCACCCCGCCCGGCTGCGCGGCGCCCGCTGGGTCCGCAACCCCGACCCGCGCGGCAGCGTCTTCCGGCTCTACCGCAACGGCGTCGCCGTGGCCTGCGACCCGGCGGGCACCCCCGGCGCCCCCGACAGCGCGGCCCTCGCCGACGCCGGCGACGCCCAGCTGACCCTGGGCGCGGTGATCAGGGGCGGCAAGGCCGCGGAGTCGTTGAACGGCGTGCTGGAGGAGGTGCGGATCTGGCGCACCGCCCGCACCCACGAGCAGTTGCTCGACAACCTCTTCACCCGGCTCAAGGGCGAGAAGGAGGACCTGGTCGCCTACTGGCCGTTCGACCGCGACTCCACCGAGCCGGACGTCGCCCAGGTCCGCGACGACGGCCTGCGCGGCAACCACCTGCGCCTGGGCGCCGAGGCCACCCGCCCGCGCACCGTCCTGTCCAGCGCGCCGGTCTCCACCGACACCGCGCAGGTCCGCTCGGCGCTGGCCGGCATGCGCACCCCGTTCCACGAGACCGTCTCCGCCGCCCCGGCCGTGGCCGAGTACGCCGACATGCAGTACGGCGCCCGCGGCGAGGCGTTCGGCGTCCTCAAGCGCGCCTACAGCTACCTGCGGGACGGGCGCTGGCACCTGGTCACCGGCTACAAGGTCGGCGAGCTGGTGAGCGAATGGGTCAGCCAGATCCAGTTCGACCCGCAGCTCGTCGGCTACGTGGAGGGCGCCCCGCCGGTCCCCTCGGAGAACCTCACCGCCGGGCTCACCGACCCCGGCAGCGACACCTTCGAGGGCGCCTCCTCCGTCCAACTCACCGAGGCCGAGCAGGTGGTGCGCTCGCTGTCCTCCGCCAAGGAGCGCAGCGTCGACGCCGCCTTCGGGTTCGCCCTGTCCAACGAGGTGGACGTCGACGTCTGGATGATCACCGCCCCGCTCGGCTTCGGCATCGCCAAGGCCATCGCCAAGGGCGGCGTCTCCGCCTGCGTGCGCGGCAACCTGGAGTTCTCCAACAGCTGGGCGGAGGAGACCTCCGTCTCCCAGGGCGAGAACACCGCCCGCACCACCAAGGTCTCCCTCACCGGCCACTGGGAGGACCCGGGCCGCCTGCTCAACCCCGCCACCGGCCGCCGCTACGTCCCGGCCAACACCGGCTTCGCCGTCGTGCAGTCCCAGACCGCCGACGTCTTCGCCCTGCGCCTGGCCCACAGCGGGGCCCTGGTCGCCTACCGCATCCAGCCCAACCCCGACATCCCCAAGGACTGGAACGTCATCCCGTTCCCGATCAACCCCCGCTACACCAAGCAGGGCACCCTCGACGGCACCGTCGGCTTCGACGAGCGCGGGAAGGTCGCCGACCCCGACTACCGGGGCACCCGCGAGCGCGGCGAGTACAGCTACTTCAAGCCCCGCGAGGCGTACGCGCTCAAGCGCCGCATCCAGCGCGACCAGCAGCGCCTGCACAGCTACTACGACACCGTCTCCACCGAGACCCACGCCCCCGACCCCACCGCCCAACGGGCCGGCCGGGTACTCGGCGGCGCGATCGGCACCGACGCCTCGCCGGCCCGCGAGCGGGGGACCACCGACAGCGCCACCGGCCAGGGCTTCTCCCGCCGGGACCTGGTCAACACCTACGTCTGGACCGCCGCCGGAGGGTTCTTCGCCGAGACCACCGAGACCACCGACGTGGTCAGCGAGACGACCTCGGGCTCGTACTCGCTGTCCGGATCGGTCGGCACCTCGGTCGGCACCTCCTTCCAGATCGCCGGCATCGGCATCGGCGCCCAGCTGGACGCCTCCGTCGGCGGCGGGATGACCGCCACCCGCGCCCGGGGCAAGGAGGCCACCCGCTCCTTCGGACTGAACGTGGAGGTCAACCCCGCCACCAACCTCCAGCGCTACGACCAGGACCGCAAGCCCGTCTTCGACCAGGACGGCCAACCCGTCAAGGTGCCCGGCAAGGTGGACGCCTACCGCTTCCTCAGCTTCTACCTCGGCGAGGACAGCGAGCACTTCGAGACCTTCTTCCACAAGGTCGTCGACCCCACCTGGCTCGCGAACGGCAACGACCCCAACGCGGCGGCGCTGCGCCAGGCCCGCCAGTCGGACCGCAAGCCCCCGTGCTGGCGGGTGCTGCACCGGGTCACCTTCGTCAGCCGGGTGCTGCCCGCCGTCCCGCCGGCCGGGGCGCCGCCGCTGGAGAAGGCCATGCGCCAGCTCGACGTGGAGAGCAACTACGAGCTCATCCGCCGCCTCGACCCGTACGTGAAGGGCGCCGCCACCGGCCTGCCCGAACTCGCCGAGGCCACCCGCTCCGCGCTCGCCGCCCAACTGCCGGAGCTGCTCCCGCACGCGGCGGACGTGACCGGCTTCCTCGCGCAGTACTACGGCGTGGACGCCTGAGCACCACCACCGTGGGCTGACCGGCACGCTCAAGGCCTCGCCGTCGGCGAGGCCTTGAGCGGTGTTCAGGCCTCCCTGCCCGCTCGCGCGCGGCCGTTGGAGCAGCAGGTCGGCCTGGAGCCTGCTGGTCACGCCGAGTTCGGTGTTGATCCGGAGACGATTGGTTGACACCCGCACCCGCAGGGGCCCGGTGCGGTGTCAGTAGTTCGCGGACTCCTCCAGGACCCACCAGGCCCACAGGCTGAACGGGGTGCCGATCCCGCCCACGACGACCGCGATCCACAGCGGCCAGTAGCCGCCGTCGGTGACGGGATCCCGCTGCGGGTGGACGGGATCGATCCGCACGTCGACCCGGTGCCCGTCGGGCCACTGCACGTCCGTGCCCTCGGCGGCGCGGTACTCGTGCCCGTCCGCCGTCCAGAGGAAGGTGCACTCGGTACTGGTGTCACCGCTGTTGTGGCAGCCGGTGACGGTGGCGGACACCCGCAGCGTGGCGTGCAGGTCGCGGTCGTGCTCGTGGAACCAGCCGCTGAGGGAGAAGGCGAAGCAGCCGGCGAAGGTGCAGAGCATCAGGGCGAGCATGGCGCCGTGGAACAGGGCGGCGACGGAGCCGGAGCGCGGGCTCTCGCCCAGGGCCGACCGCACCGGTGAGGCCAGCGCCGCGAGTGCCGCCGCACCGGCAGCGCCGATCCAGCCGGTGTACCAGGGCGTGGATCCCCACGGGGTGCAGGCCGTCGTCACCGCGCCGGCCAGCGTGGTGGCCCAGGCCGCCCGTTGGATCAGACGCGTGGCGGCGCGCGCCCGGCGGCGCAGCCCGCCGGAGGGGGCAGGAGGAGGGGCGGGGGGTCGCTCGTCCGCGATGGTGGTCACCCGGCCACGCTGGCAGAGGGCCGGGCCGGGCACCAGCAAGCGGCACTCACCCCTGGCGTTCAGCAGCGCTTACGGTGTCGCGACGGGCGGGTCGGCGGGCGTGTTCGGCTCGCTGGGGTCGACCAGGTGGCCGTTCACGCGCGGCTCACTCTCGGTCAGACCCTGAGCCGCCAGCCGCTCGCTCGCCGCCAGCAGCGCGCTCTGCAGCGCCTCGGCCGCCGCCCGCACCGCCGGCGGCGCCCCCCACGGTCCGGTGCGGCGCAGCAGGCGCACCAGGTAGGCGCCCGGCACCGGCAGCGCGGTGACGGTGCCGGCGCCCGGTCCGATCAGGGCGGCGGCGTTCGCGGGCAGGATCGCCGCGCCCAGACGGGCGGCGAGCATGGTGTAGACGGCGAAGCGGTAGTGGGCGGTGTGCTCGACCAGGGGCACGATGTCGTGCCGGGCTGCCAGGCGTCGGAAGGCCAGCTGCCGGGGTGAGCCGGCCGGGGCGGCGATCCAGGGGCGGCCGGACAGCTGGGCGGGGTCGGCGAGCGGGGGCCAGTCGGAGGGGACGACCAGGCGGTAGGCGTCCTCGAACATGACGCTCGCCTCGACGCCGGGCGGCAGCGGGGTGGGTTCCTGCCGGTCGTCCTCGATGACCAGGACGTCCAGTTCGCCCAGGCGCAGGGCGCGCAGGCCCTCCTGCCGTCCGGTCTCCACCAGGCGGGGGGCCAGGTCGGGGTGGGTGCGGGCGAGCAGGTGGACGGCGGTGGTGGCGAAGAACGTGATGGCGGGCGGCGGCACACCGATGGCGACCGGGCCGGCGGCGGCGGCGCCGAGTGCGCGCAGGTCGCGGGCGGCGTCCTGGAGCGCCTGGCCGATCCGGTCGCCGTAGCCCGCCAACAGGCGGCCGGCGGCGGTCAGTTCGGCCCGTCCACCGGTGCGGTCCACCAGGGGGACGCCGACCTCGCGTTCCAGCCGGCCCAGTTGCTGGGACACCGCGGAGGGGGTGTGGCCCAGCGCGCGCGAGGCGCCCGCCACGCTGCCGGCGTCGGCGATCTGGCGCAGGATCAGCAGCCTCTTCGGGTCGAGTTCCACCACTGTGCCGCCCTTTCGCCGCGCCCGGGGTCGAGGACGCCCATCCTGGCAGAGGCCGGACGCGGCGGCGGCGGCCGGGCGGCGGGCCTGCCGGTCGGTTTGAGGGCGAAGCCGTTCGCCGGGCACCTCTCCTCGCCCTTCCCGAAAGGCAGGCAGGCGCGCCGCTGCCCGTCGGCCGGCCGCTCCCGGCGCGAGGGGCGGGACTCCAGCGGGTCGTCCCACACGCCGCGTGCGCAAACAGTCACCGGCGTGCAGCCGGAACCATCCGATCGAAGCCGGGTGCTGGCTCGCGGCCGACGAATCGTCGGGAAAGCGCTGCTGCGGCCGCCATGCGAGGTCCGGGCCTGGCGGAGAGTAGCCTGGACATCACCGAAGGCACCTCGCATGCCGGGCAAGACAACTGGCGTCGTCTCCGGCGAACGACGATGCCGGATCCGGCCCGAGGCCGGGTCCGGGGACAGGTCTTCGATCATGACCACGACCCTCGATCGCGCGATGGCGCCCACCGCCCCGGTACCCGCAGCACGGCTCTCCCGGGTGCCCGAGGGCACCCGGCCCGGTCGGCTGGACGGCGCCTGGTGGCCCCGCTCGCGTGATCTTCTCCTCGAACTCCCTTCCCTCGCCGCAGCGTTGGACGGTCCGTGGGGGCGGGTCACCCGGGCCACCGTGAACCCCGCGCAGTGGCCGACCGTCCCGCACCGGGCCCCGGTCGCCGGGCACACCGTCCACGTGGGCTGGTTCACCGTCGAGCAGGACGAGCACCTGATCGTGGTCTGCTCGTACGCCCCGCTGCGGCTGAACCTGCTGGTCGTACCGCCGGAGACGGACGCCGTCACCGCCGAGCGGCTGATGGCCCGGGCGGCCGACCCCGCCGACAGCCGGACCGCGAGCGAACTGCTCGCCTCGGAGCCGGCCCGCGGCGCGGCCGGACCGGAACCCGGTACCGACGTCCTGCCCTCGGCGGTCGTGCCCGCCACCGGCGCGGGCGAGGCCGGCCGGCGGGCGGACGTCGCCCGAAGCCGCGCCGCCTCCTGGCCCGCCGGCGCGTAGCGGTCCGGGTGCGGACACGCTGGACAGTCCTCAGACGTGGAACGGGACGGTGGTGACGACGATCTTCGGCAGTGGGCGGAGCGCCCTGCGCAGGCGGGGGGCGAGTCGGTTGTGCAGCAGGCGGTGGCGCCGGTGCCGTACGACGATCTCCGGGAGGACGACGGTCAGGGTGAGGTCCGGGCGCTGGCCGTGCAGGGCCTCGATGTAGTTGACCAGGGGCGCGACGATCGTGCGGTAGGGGGAGAGGAGGATCTTCAGGGGCAGGTGGTCGCCCCACAGGTTCCAGTACGCGCGGAAGCGCCGGGCCTCCTCCTCGCTGGCGCTGATGTGCAGGGCGAGGACGGGCTGGCGGAGCGAGGCGGCGTAGGCGAGGGCGCGCATGCCGGCCAGGTCCAGTGCGGCGATCGGCACGATCAGCAGCGGGTGGATCTCCTCGGGAGTCTCCTCGCTCTCCGCCTCGCGCTCACACTCCGCTTCCGCCTCTGCGGAGGGCGCGGGCGCGCCGTCCCGTGGGCGCGGCCGGGTGAGGGCGCGGCCGGGGACCTCGACGGCGTGCGGGTGCAGGGCGAGCGCCGCGGCGACCTGCTCGTAGTGGTGCCGGATCCTGGTGGCCACCAGGATGAACAGGCCCACCACGAGCGCGGCGAACCAGGCGCCCGAGGTGAACTTGGTGATCGCGGCGGTGACGAGCACGGTCGCCGAGAGCAGCGCGCCGACGGCGTTGAAGATCAGGCTCTTGCGCCAGTGGCGGTCGCGCAGGCGCCACCAGTGCACGACCATGCCGGTCTGCGACAGCGTGAAGGCGAGGAAGACGCCGACCGCGTACAGCGGGATCAGCGGCGCCGTCATGCCGTCGAACGCCGCGTAGATCGCGGCCGCGGCGACCGAGAGCACGACGATGCCGTTGCTGAAGGCCAGCCGGTCGCCCAGCCGTAGGAAGATCCGCGGCGCCTGGTTGTCGCGTGCCAGGAGGTAGAGGACGCGGGGGAAGTCGTTGTAGGCGGTGTTGGCCGCCAGGAGCAGGATCGCGGCCGTGGCGGCCTGGGTGAAGACGTAGCCGAAGCCCGGGCCGAAGGCGCGGTGGGCGAGCTGCGACAGCACCGTCTCCTGGGCGTCGGGGACGACGCCGTCGAGGTGGACCAGCGCGACCGTGCCGGCGAAGAGCACGATCAGCAGGCCGACCATCCAGGTCAGGGTGGTACGGGCGTTGCGCCACTCGGTGGGCTGGAAGGCCGGGACGGCGTTGGAGATCGCCTCGATGCCGGTCATCGCCGTCGAGCCGGAGGCGAAGGCGCGCAGGACCAGGAGCACGCCGACCCCCTCGGTCGCGGTCGACTGCGGAGCCGCGGTGGGCTGGAAGCCGTGGCCGGCCGCGTCGTACAGGCCGAAGGCGATGAGGGCGAGGACGGCGAGGACGAAGGCGTAGGTCGGTGCGGCGAACAGGGCGCCCGCCTGCCGTACGCCGCGCAGGTTCCCGGCGAGCAGCACGCCGATCACGGCGAGGCCGATCGGCACGGCGTCGCCCCGCAGCGAGGGGATCGCCGAGGTGACGGCCTCCATGCCGGAGGCGATCGAGACCGCGACCGTGAGGATGTAGTCGGTCATCAGACCGGCGGCCGCCGCCAGCCCGGGGAGGCGGCCGAGGTTCGCGGTGGCGACGATGTACGAGCCGCCGCCGTGCGGGTAGGCGCGGATCGTCTGACGGTAGGACACCCCGACCGCCAGCATCAGGAACGCGATCGTCGCGGCGATGGGCACCGAGTAGCGCAGACCGGCGGTGCCGGCCAGGACCAGGACGGCCAGCATCGCCTCGGGCCCGTAGGCGACGGACGAGAGCGCGTCGGCGGAGAGCACCGGCAGCGCCACCAGCTTGCGCATCCGCTCGTGCGCGATCGCGGTACTGCGCAGCGGGGCCCCGAGCAGCACGTGCCTGACCCCGGCGCCCGCCCGGCCGAGTCGGGAGGTCCGGGTGTCCTCGCCGCCCGCCTCGACGGGCGACGGCTGCCCGCCGACCGTGGCCACCCGCACGAAGCGGCCGAAGCGCACCGGCCGGATCTCGGAGGAGGCCGGAAAGCGGCCGAGCTCCGGGTCCACCGGCAGTGCCCGGCGCCAGGCCTGCGGATCCCCGGCCGCCCGGCCCCATTCCCGGCCCACCCGGCGCAGGACCCCGACCTGCTCCCGGTCGAGGGCCGGCAGCGGGGCGTCGGGACTGGGCGCACCGCCCGCCCCCGCGCCACCGTCGTCATTCTTCGCATTCGACACAACACACAGTGTTACGCATCGCGGCTCCCGGTGACGCGGGGCCGGCCCCGGGCCGTCGAGCAGGGCCGCCCCTCCCCGCGCAGGCGTCCGCCGGCGCCCGTTCGGCCCCGGTGCGGTCGGAGTACCGTGGGAGGGCGGGGCGGCCCAGTTGCTGGAACCGAAGGGCCGGCCCCGTTCAGCGGGCCCGATCCGCGCCCGCGGAGAGGTGGCGAGCCATGTCGGACGATGCCGGTGCCCCGCACCCCGGGCTTCTGCCGGACCGCTTCCGGCAGGCGGTGAAACCGGGGACGGTCCTGCTGCGCCTGGAGACCACGCGGTCCCGCGAGGGCGCACTCGATGGCGCCTGGTGGCCGCGGTCACGGAACATCGGCGCCGAACTGCCCGGCCTGGTCGGCGCGTTGACCGAACACCTCGGCCCCGTGGTGAGCGTGGGCCTGGACGCGGACGCCTGGGACGAGGTGCCGGCCCGGATCGTCGTCGAGGGCCGGTCGGTGCGCATCGACCGGTATCCGGTCGGCGACGACACGGTGATCGTCACGCGGGGCGACCGTGATCACTTCAGTCTGCTCGTGGTTCCGCCGCAGGCGGGCCGGGAAGCGGCCCTGGCCTCGATGGCCCGTGCGGTCCGGGCCGGCGGCACCGACTCGGCGCGGCAGATCCTCCTGGCCACCGGCATCGGCTCCGAGCCCACGACCGAACTGCACTGACCGGACCGCACGGACCGGACAGCACCGAGGAACGGCCCCGGGCCGGAGGAGGTCAGGATGCGGCACTACCGATGGGTCCTGGAGACCCAGGACGACGACGGCGACTGGGCCCGGCAGAGCGGCGCGCCCATGCCGAACCCCCTGGAGTACGACGGGCCGCCCCAGCAGGCCGCCAACCACGTCCGGGAGGTGTTCGTGCGCACGCTCTCCCGACCGGCCCCGGGGCCCCGGGCGGTCAGGGTCCGGGTCTGGGGCGGGTCCGACGCCGTCGGCGAGCCCGAGGCCGAGACCGAGTGGTCACGCGAGTGACGTGCCCGGTCCCGGCCCACGGGCGGTGTCCGTGGGGTCGGATCAGGAGCATCCCGAGCTGATCTCGTGGAAGTTGGCGTAGTGGTCGTCGCTGTACCAGACGTGGTCGGTGGCGGGGTCGCGGACCAGGCGTTCGGCGTCGCGGTGCTGGCCGGGCTGGCGCGGGTTGACGTCGTACTCGCGGTAGTGGCCGTCCTGGGGGAGGTCGCCGCTGCGGTTTCCGTAGACGTTGCTGCCGCGGATCACGAAGGGGGAGCCGGCCACCGGGTAGTCCCGGGGGGCGTTCGCGGTCGGCCACTGCAGGTCGTGCCAGATGTGGCACGCCTCCTCGACCTGGGGCGGGAACTGGTCGACGGGCAGCGGGGGTTCGAGGATGCCGCGGACGATCCGCGGCGCGGGGTGGGCCGCGGCGGCGGCGCCGGCCGGAGCGGCGGAGGGAACGGTGACGGCCGTCAGGAACAGTGCGGCGGCGGCCATCCGGAGCAGGCTTCGGTGTGCGGTCACGCAGCGGCCAACGACGCCCGGGCGTCACGGATGCGGGAGGTCACCCGGACGGCCCAGCCCTGGACCCGGCGGCCGGGCCGTAGGGTGGGGCGGGTGGATGATCTCTGGGGGCGCCTGCGGGTGCGGGTGGTGCCGCTGCTGGCGGCCGGGGCGACGGTGGCGGCCGGGCTGGGCGTGCGGGCCGTGCTCGGCGGGGACGTCGCGAAGTACGCCGGGGACGCGCTCTACACGGTGCTGGTGTACGCGCTGGTGGTGCTGGTCGCGCCCCGTGTTCGGCCGGGGCGGGCGGCGGTGGTCGCGGCGGGACTGAGCTGGGCGGTGGAGCTGTTCCAGATCACCGGGGTGCCCGACGAGTTGGGGCGGCGCAGCGAGCTGGCCCGGCTGGTGCTGGGGTCGACGTTCAATCCGCCGGACCTGTTCTGGTACGTGGTCGGTGCCGCGTTCGCCGCGCTGGCGCACCGGGTGCTGCGGACCGCGAAGGCCGCGCGGACCGCGAGGACCGCAAGGGCTGCGAGGACGACCGCAGCACCCGGTGCCGCCTGACGTTTCGTCAGAGCGGAAGCAGGTCAGGCCGCTTGGCCTCGACGTGGTCCCCCGAGGACTCCCCGCGCAGCCGTCGGCCGACCCAGGGCAGCAGGTACTCGCGGGCCCACTGGAGGTTCTCGCGCCGCTGGTCGGCGGCGGACGGCTCCGGGGTGGCCGGCCAGGGCGCCTCCGGGTCCTGCTCGGTGCGCAGCCCCAGGGAGCGGGCGGCCAGCAGGGCGACCCGCTGGTGGCCTTCGGGGGAGAGGTGCAGCCGGTCCTCGCTCCAGGCCCGGCGGTCCTGGACGGCGCGCAGCGACCACAGGTCGGCCACCTTGCAGCCGTTGCGGTCGGCGACCGCCCGCATGTGCCCGTTGTACGTGGCGATCTTGCCGCGCAGGTGCTTGAACAGCGGTACGTCCCGGGTGTCGAAGCCGGTGCAGATCAGCACCGTCCCGGCGGAGGCGGTGAGTTGGACGATGGCCGCCTCGAAGCGCTCGGCGACCTCGTCCGGGTCGCTGCCGGGCCGCAGGATGTCGTTGCCGCCGGCGCAGAAGGTGGCCAGGTCGGGCTGGAGCCGGCGGACCTGCGGCACCTGCTCGGCCATGATCTGGTCCAGCAGCCGGCCGCGCACCGCCAGGTTGGCGTAGCGGAACCCGCCCGGCGGCCGTCCGTCGGCGAGCAACCCGGCCAGGCGGTCGGCCCAGCCGGCGAAGGCGCCGTCGGCACCGGGGTCGTTCAGGCCCTCGGTGAAGCTGTCGCCGAGGGCGGCATACGAACTGAGGTCAAGGGTCTCCTGGAGGTTCGGCATGAAGGAGATAGTTCACCCATTCAAGTGACCTACGCCACCGTAGGTGACCCCGCCGGCACGTGAGATGGGCCACGTGCCCCACCCGGAATACAACCGGAGTGCAGAGCGGCGGCCCCCGGAAACCACAAGATCCCGCCCCCCTTCCGCTTTTGGGCCCGCCCGGACGATGCTCGAAGGACGGCGGCCGGCCCGGCCGCCGTCCTTCCAGGGGGAAGACATCCATGGCTCTGAATCCGACCTCCGGTCTGTCCGGGCAGTGGTCCGTCGACGACCGCTGCACCAACTGCGACGTGGCCCGGCAGCTCGCGCCAGGACTGATCCGTGAGCGCGCCGGCCGCTCCGAGCTGGTCCGCCAGCCGCGCGACGAGGCCGAGCACCGCCAGCTGCTCGCCGCCGCCCACGCCTGTCCGACCCGCTCCATCCGGCCGGGCACCGGCCCGCTCGACCCGGCCACCGACCCCTTCCCGCTGGCCCTCGACGACGGCCTGCTGCTGCTCGGCCACAACTCCCGCCACAACGCCGGGGCCAACTCCTACCTCTGCCGCCGCCCCGCGGGCTGGCTGATGGTCGACACGCCCCGCTACGCCGAGCCGCTCGCGGCCCGGTACGAGGTCCTCGGCCCGGTCACCGACATCCTGCTGACGCACCGCGACCACGCGGCGCACGGCCGGGCGTACGCCGACCGGCTCGGCGCCCGGCTCTGGATCCACGAGGGTGACCTGGACGCCGCGCCCGACGCCGACCGGGTGCTGCGCGGCGTCGAACCGGTGGAGGTCGCCCCCGGCGTCACCGCCCACCCCTTCCCGGGCCACACCCGCGGCAGCGTGCTGTACCTGGTCGACGAGCGGTACTGCTTCACCGGCGACACCCTGTACTGGTCCCGCACCACCGGTGACCTGGAGGTGTACGACACCGTCACCTGGTACTCGATCGAGGAGCTCTCCACCTCGCTGGACCGCAGCCTGGACGCGCTGCGCTTCGAGTGGCTGCTGCCCGGCCACGGCCAGCGGCACCGGATGCCCGCCGAGGAGGCGGCGGCCCGGCTGCGGGCGCTCGCCGACCGCTGCCGGGGCCTGCGGCCCGCACCGGTGGACTTCGGCGCGGTCCGCTGGTGACACCTCGGCGCGGCCCGTCCTCGTGACGTTCGGCGCGGCGCGTCCCCGTGACGCTCGGTGCGGTCCGGCCCGTGGCGATCGGCCGCGCGTGCGCCGGAGCCCGCGCCGGGTGCGCGGGGGCCTGCGCCCGCCGGGGGCGCCCGCGCGGGTGTGCGAACAGCCCCGCCGGGGCAGCGGCCTGGGGAACGGAATCCCCGAACTCCCCTGCACCCGAGGACGGTTGAGGAATGCCCACGCAGACCCCGGAGCGCACTGCCAGGCCGCGGCGCTACCTGATGTGCCGGCCGACGTACTTCACCGTCGACTACGCGATCAACCCGTGGATGGACCCGGCGCAGCCCACCGACACCGCGCTCGCCATCCGCCAGTGGGAGCGGCTGTACTGGCTGTACCGCCGCCTCGGCCACACCGTCGAGCTGATCGACCCGGTGCCCGGCCTGCCCGACATGGTCTACGCCGCCAACGGCGCGACCGTGCTGGACGGCCGGGCGCTGGTCGCGACCTTCCGCTACCCGGAGCGGGCCGCCGAGTCCGAGGCCTACCAGGCCTGGTTCCGCTCGCACGGCTACCGCGAGGTGCACCGCGCCGGGCACGTCAATGAGGGCGAGGGCGATCACCTGGTGGCCGGCGGCCGGGTGCTCGCCGGGACGGGCTTTCGCACCTCCCGGGCCGCGCACGCCGAGGCGGGCGAGTTCTTCGGCGTCCCGGTGGTCGGCCTGACCCTGGTCGACCCGCGCTTCTACCACCTGGACACGGCGCTGGCCGTGCTCGCCGACGACCACGTCATGTACTACCCGGAGGCCTTCGACGCCGACAGCCGGGCCGTGCTGCGCACCCTGTACCCGGACGCGATCCTCGCCGACCGGGCCGACGCCGAGGTGTTCGGCCTCAACGCGGTCTCGGACGGGCGCCGGGTGCTGCTGCCCGAGGCCGCGAAACACCTGGCCGGGCGGCTCGTCGAGCACGGCTACCAGCCGGTCCCGGTGGACGTCTCGGAGCTGCTGAAGGGCGGCGGCGGAGCCAAGTGCTGCACGCTGGAGCTGCGGCCCGCCTGAATCGGACCCTGCCGTCCGCACTGCCGTCCGCACTGCCCTTCGCGCTGCCCTTCGCGCTGCCCTCGCGGACCTTCCCGGCCGCCCCGCCGTCCGGTAGAGGTTGGCCAGGGCATCCGGGGCGGTGCCGTGCCGACAGGAGGGCCACATGCGCGATCAGGCTTCCGCATCCGAGGACGAGGCGGCGCGGCGGCGCAGGGCCGCGTCCGAGCGCCGGAGCACGGACCTCCCGGCCGAGGGCGCCCGGGAGGCCGCGGCCGTCGGCCCGCTGTCCCCTTCGACGGCGCTGCCCCTGCAACGCACCCTCGGCAACGCCGCGGTGGCCCGGCTGGTCGAGCAGCAGCGACACGGCCACGACGCCTCCGGCGGCGCGGGGGTGTCGGTCCAGCGGGCCCCCACGCCCGGAACCGGGCCGGCGACGCAGATCGCGCTCACCCATCTGACGGCCGACGACCTGGAAGGCGAGTGCGGCTACTTCGAGCGCAGGCGGCAGTTGAGCGTCGCCGCGCCCCAGCAGGGCGTCATCATCCAGGAGATCAACCGCGTCTTCGCCGTGGAGGAATGGGACGGTACGGACTGGAACGCGATGTCGGGCAGCCGGATCGACTCGTACATCACCGCGAAGGGGTCGAGCGCCCACGCCACGGTCGCCCGCTACTGGGAGCTGTGGACGGTCGACGCGGCGGGCAACGTCTCGGACGGTGCCGAGGACACCTTCTCGCTGTGCTCGGTCATCCCCGGCCGCAAGCGCAAGGACACCACGCGGGGGACGTACACGATCACGGGCCGGGCGGTGTTCTACCCCACGGCCGTCGCGCCCGCGGACCTTGGCTTCACACCTGGCGGCGCCCCGCCGGCGGGCGGCCTGTTCAGCACGCTGGCCGACCCGTCGGCGGCCATCGCGGGGCAGGGACTGGCCGCTTCCGGGCGGCCGGTCGACTGCCGGGTGCAGGTGGCCTGGGACAGCTCCCAGGGCGACCGGTACAGCGAGGTGACGATGAGCTGAGTCGCCGCGGCCCCGGTCGGCGCGGTCAGCCGTCGACCAGCAGCACCTCCAGGGTGCGCGGGCCGTGCACGCCCTCGACCCGGTCGAGCTCGATGTCGCTGGTCGCGGACGGCCCGGAGATCCAGGTCTGCGGGCGGGCCGGGTCGAGCCGGGGCAGTGCGAGCGGCACGGAGGCGACGACCTGCCCGGGTGCCCGGACGACGCACAGGTGATGGTCCGGGACGAGGGTGAGCAGCCGCCGCCCCTGGCCCGGCCCGGCGTCCAGCACGATCGTCCCGGTCTCGGCGATCGCGAGCGCGCAGCCGGTGACGACGCTGTCCACGGCGTCGAGCCGGGCGGCGGTGAGCGTGCCGTCGTCGGGGACGGCCGTGACGGCGGTGGCGCTGAGCCAGGCGGGCGGCAGGCCGGGCGGCACGGCGACCGTGCGGCTGCCCCGTCCGGCCAGCAACCGGGCCAGGACGGCGGGCAGTTCGGCCTCGGTGCAGCGGTGCACCCGGGCCCGGTAGTCGGCCAGGTTGTGGTGCAGCAGGTCGAGCAGGGCCGCCGGATCGTCCGGACTGTGCGTGCGCAGGTAGTCCCGGGCGACCGGCCCCTCCGCTGCCCGGTCCCGGCCGGGGGCGGGGTCGGCGAGCGCGGCGCGGATCCGGGCGAGGATCAACTCCCGTGAGGTCATGAGCGGTTCCTCCGCCACCAGTCGCGGAACGGCTCGGCGGGCAGCTCCGGGAGGTCCCGGGTGTCGGTCCAGGCCCGGCCCGGGCCGGGCAGTCGGCGAGGGTGCAGCGCGCGGGTGCGCCCGGCGAGCCGCTCGGCGGCCGCGAGCGCCGCCGGGTGGTCGAGCACGTACCCGGCGGCCGCGATCGCGGCCCGCTCCAGCGGGTGCCCGCCCTGCTCGGCGACCCGCTCGCGCAGGTGCACCAGCACCTCGGGGATGTCGATCGCCACCGGGCAGACCTGGTAGCAGGCCCCGCAGAGTGAGGAGGCGTACGGCAGCGAGGCGTCCAAGGGGCTGGTGGTGCCGCGCAGTTGGGGTGTCAGGATGGCGCCGATCGGGCCCGGGTAGACCGAGCCGTAGGCGTGGCCGCCGGCCCGCTCGTACACCGGGCAGACGTTGAGGCAGGCCGAGCAGCGGATGCAGCGCAGCGCTTGGCGGCCGACCTGGTCGGCGAGCACGGCGGTGCGCCCGTTGTCGAGCAGCACGAGGTGGAAGGCGGACGGGCCGTCGCCTTCCGTGGTGCCGGTCCAGAGCGAGGTGTACGGGTTCATCCGCTCGGCGGTGGAGGAGCGGGGGAGCAGCTGCAGGAAGACCTCCAGGTCCTGCCAGGTCGGTACGACCTTCTCGATCCCGACCACGGAGATCAGCGTGCGCGGCAGGGTGAGGCACATCCGGCCGTTGCCCTCGGACTCGACGACCACCAGGGTGCCGGTCTCGGCGACCATGAAGTTGGCGCCGGAGACGGCGACCCGGGCGCGCAGGAACTTCTCCCGCAGGTGCAGCCGGGCCGCTTCGGCGAGTTCGGCGGGGGAGTCGGTCAGCCCCTCGGGTGCGGGGCGGCCCCAGGCGGCCATCCGTTCGGCGAAGATCTCCCGGATCTCGGCGCGGTTGCGGTGGATCGCGGGCACCAGGATGTGCGAGGGCCGGTCCTCGCCCAACTGCACGATGAGCTCGGCGAGATCGGTCTCGTACGCGGTGATCCCCTCGGCGGCGAGCGCCTCGTTGAGCCCGATCTCCTGGGTGGCCATCGACTTGACCTTGACGACCTCCGTCTCTCCCGTGGCGCGGACCAGGTCGGCGACGATCCGGTTGGCCTCCTCGGCGTCGGCCGCCCAGTGCACGATGCCGCCGGCCGCGGTGACGGCCTCCTCCAACTGGACGAGGTAGCGGTCGAGATGGCGCAGCGTGTGGTCCTTGATCGCCTTGCCGGCCGCACGCAGTTCGGCCCAGTCGTCGAGTTCGGCGACGGCGCGGGCCCGTTTGTCCCGGATGGTGTGGGTGGCGTGCCGCAGGTTGGCGCGCAGCCGTTCGTCCCGGACGGCCGCCGCTGCGGCCTGTGGGAAGGTCGCCTGCGGAGAGGCCGCCTGCCGGAAGGCGGGCATGCCGAGGAAGGCGCCGGTCATGCGGGTCTCCACGGGTGTTCCTCGGTGCTGGCGAGGATCTCCGCCAGGTGCAGCGGGCGCAGGGCCGCGCCCCGGCGGCGCAGCGTGCCGCCGAGGTGCAGCAGACAGGAGTTGTCGGCGCCGCACAGGACTTGGGCGCCGGTGCCGAGCGCGTGGGCGATCTTGTCCTCGGCCATGGCCGCCGAGACGGCCGCGTTCTTGACCGCGAAGGTGCCGCCGAAGCCGCAGCACTCCTCGGCGCCGGGCAGTTCGACCAGTTCCAGTCCCCGGACGGCGCGCAGCAGCCGCAGCGGCCGTTCGCCGAGGCCGAGCACCCGCAGGCCGTGGCAGGAGGGGTGGTAGGTGACGGTGTGCGGGAAGTGCGCGCCGACGTCCTCGACGCCGAGCACATCGGTGAGGAACTCGGTCAGCTCGTACACCCGGGGCGTCAACGCGGCGGCCATGGAGTCGAGTTCGCCGCCCCGGCCGTCGGCGGCGGCCCGGGCTCCGATCCGCGGGTAGTTGTCCCGGACCATGGCCACGCACGATCCGGAGGGCGTCACCACGTGCTCGTACCCGGTGAAGGCCCGTGCGGTGCGCCGCAGCAGCGGCTCGCACGCCCGCCGGTAGCCGGTGTTGTACTGCGGCTGCCCGCAGCAGGTCTGCCCGGCGGGGAAGTCCACGGTCACGCCGAGGCGTTCGAGCAGCCGGACGGTGGCGACCGCCGTGGCGGGGAACAGAGCGTCGTTGACGCAGGTGGCGAACAGTGCGACCCGCATCGGCCCTCCCTTCGTCCGGCGACACCGGCCGGCCCGCTCGCGATCGTACCGAGCGGGCCGGCCGGGGCGGGGGATCTCGGGGACCTCGTGGGGTCCCAGGGGATCTCAGGCGAGCCAGAGGTCGGGGCCGAACACCTCGTAGTGGATGTCCGCCGCCGGGACGCCCGCCGCGAGGAGCTGCTCGCGGACGGCGCGCAGGAAGGGCAGCGGGCCGCACAGGTAGGCGGTGGTGCCGGCCGGGACGTCGACGGTGGCGAGGTCGACCAGGCCGGTGCGCTCGGCGGGCCAGTCGCCGAGCGGCCGCTCGTAGAAGACGTGGGCGGTGGCGTTCGGCAGCTTGGCGGTGAGCTGGGCGAGGTCGGCGCGGAAGGCGTGGGTGAGCTGGTCGCGGTCGCCGTGCACCGAGACGACCTGCCGGGCGGAGCCGGTGGCGGCGAGGTGGTCGAGCATGGCGGTCATCGGGGTGTTGCCGATGCCGGCGGAGGCGAGCAGCACCGGCCCGTCGCCGTCGGCGAGGGCGATGTCGCCGAGCGGGGGCGCGAGGTGGACGAGGCCGCCGGTGTGCAGGTGGTCGTGGAGGTGGGCGGAGACCTCGCCGCCGGGCTCACGCTTGACGGTGAAGCGCAGCGCGCCGTCGGCGGTGCCGGAGAGGCTGTACTGGCGGATCTGCCGGGCGCCGTCGGGCAGTTCGGTGCGCACCGAGACGTACTGGCCGGGCCGGGCGGCGGGGACGGGGCCGCCGTCGGCGGGGCGCACCAGGAAGCTGGTGACGGTGTCGGTCTCCTGGTAGCGGGCGACGACGGTGTAGGGGCGCCAGAGGTCGGCCTGGTCGCCGCCGGCGGCGGCCTCGGCGCGCAGCCGGTCCTCGACGGCGACGAGGGCGTTGACCATCAGCCAGTACACCTCGTCCCAGGCGGCGGCGACCTCGGGCGTGACGGCTTCGCCGAGCACCTCGACGATGGCGGCGAAGAGGTGCTCGTGGACGATCCGGTACTGGCTGCTGTCGATTCCGACGGAGACGTGCTTGTGGGCGATCCGGGCGAGCATCGCGTCCGGCCGCTGGTCGGGGTGGGCGACCAGCGCGCCGGCGAAGGCGGCTATCGACCCGGCGAGCGCCTGCCGCTGGGTGCCGTTGGCCTGGTTGCCGCGGTTGAACAGGTCGCGCAGCAGCTCCGGGTGGGCGGCGAACATGCGGTCGTAGAAGAGCGGGGTGATGTCTCCGATGGCGCCGCCCACGACGGGCAGGGTGGCCTCGATGACCTCGGCGGACTTGGCGGACAGCATCAGTCCGGCTCCTAACTGGTATGTGAGATTCGTATTAAAGGCCGTGCGTGAGCCCGGCCCCGGGGGGTGGGGGATCAGTCGGTGGGTCTGGCGGTGAGGCCGAGCAGCACCGGGCCGGTGGGTGCGGCCACCAGGTCGTCGATGCTGAGCGGGTCGAGTGCGGCGAAGAACGCCTCCTGCGCGGTCCGCAGCGCACCGCGCAGACGGCACGCGGCCCGCAGCGGGCACGGCGGGTCGTCCTCGCAGCCGACCACGTCGCCGACCCCCTCCAGCTCGCGCAGGAGCAGCCCGAGTGAGCCGGTCCGCCCGGCGAAGGTGAGCAGCAGCCCGCCGCCGCGCCCGCGCCGGGCCTCCACCACGCCGAGGTGCTGCAGGCGGCTGACCACCTTCGCCGCGTGGGTGTACGGCACGCCGACCGCCTCGGCCACCTCGCGGGTGGTCGGGTTGGCGTCCTCGCTCAGGACGGCCAGCCGCATGGCGATCCGCAGGGCGATGTCGGTGCTCTTGGTCAGCCTCACGTTCGAAACGCTATCGAATGCGACTCCACAACTCCAATTTCCTGCACGCCCCCGCCCCGACCGGCCCCCGACCGGCCCATGACCCATCCACGGTCGGCCCGCGCCCCGCCCCCGGCCGGTCCCTGGTCGCGACGGGGCGCGGCCGGCGGGGTGGCTGCTGTCCGAATCTCGGTCGAATCTGAACAGTTGGCGACATTACCGATCAGCCCCTGACGGATGGTCATACCGGCTTCTACGCTTCGTGCGGCTCCGGATCCGCAGGGGGCTGGAGCGACCGGCGTTGCATCCCTTGACCGACCATGCTGGAGAGACTCGTGAGAACACGTCGCGCACCCGGGCGCACCTGGACGGCCGTGACCGCGATAGCCGCGGCCACGGCCGCACTGCTGTCGCAGCCCGCCACCGCCGAGGCCGCCACACCGCCGCCGACCGTCAAGGCGCACGTGCCGGTGGCGCCCTACCCGGCGGGCGTGGCGCTCACGCCGGACGGCGGCCACGCCTACGTGACGAGCCAGAGCAGCGGCACCGTGAGCGTGCTGGACACCGCGAGCAACACGGTGGCCGCCACCTTCACCGCCGGCACCGGCTCCTACGCGGTCGCCCTGTCCCCCGACGGGCACCGGGCGTACCTGACCCACCACCTCGACGGCACCGTCAGCGTCGTGGACACCACGAGCAACACCGTGACGGCCACCGTCCCGGTCGGCGCCCAGCCGTGGGGCCTCGCGCTCTCCGCGGACGGCTCGCGCGCCTACGTCGGCAACGCCGGGGCCGACACCGTGAGCGTGCTGGACACCACCACCAACACGGTCACCGCCACCGTCCCGGTCGGCGCCGAGCCGCACGGGCTGGCCGTCTCGGCGGACGGCAAGCGGCTCTACGTCGCCGCCTCCGGCGCGAAGGCGGTGAACGTGATCGACACCGCGAGCAGCACGGTGAGCGCCACCGTTCCCGTCGGCCGCAGCGTCTTCGGTCTCGCGCTCAGCCCGGACGGCACCCGGCTGTGGGCCGCCGACGCCGACGACGCCACCGCCAGCGTCCTCGACACCACCGGCAACACGCTCGTCGGCACCGTCGCCGTCGGCGCCGGCCCGTACGCCGTCTCGCTCGCCCCGGACGGCAGCGCCGCGTACGTCTCCAACTACGCCGACAACACGGTCAGCGTCGTGGACACCGCCAGCCGGACGGTCACCGCGACCGTCCCGGTCGGCGCGAGCCCGTACAGCCTGGCGATCACCGGCGACGGCCGGCGCGGCTACCTCACCGACTTCACCGGCGGCGCCGTCGACGTGCTCGACTTCCCGCTGCCCGTCCCGGCCGTCACCGGGATCAGTCCGTCCGGCGGCTCGGGGGTCGGCGGCACGACGGTGACCGTCACCGGCACCGACCTGAACGGCGCCACCGCCGTGACCTTCGGCGCGGCGGGCGCCGCCACCGCCTTCAACTGCACCAGGACCAGCTGCACCGCCACCGCCCCCGCCACCGCGGTGACCGGGCCGGTGGACGTCCGGGTCACCACGCCCGGCGGCACCAGCGCCGCCGTCGACCGCTTCAGCTACACGGCCCCCAGTGCCCACCTCGGCGTCGCCCTGACCGCCACGCCGGTGTCCAACCTGCTGAGCGGCCGGGTCGACTACACCGTCACGCTGACCGGCCAGGGCCCCGACACGCTGACCTCGGGCACCGTCTCCGCCGACCTCCCGGCCGGCCTCGCGGCGACCTCCAGCGACTGCACCATCGCGGGCACCAAGCTCACCTGCAAGCTCACCGGGCCGCTCGCCAAGGGGGCGAGCACCACCCGGCACTTCTCGATCTCGGTCGGCCTGCTCAGCCTGATCCGCAGCTTCGACGTCACGGTGGCCCGCACCGCCGGCGTGCCCGCCGACCCGACCCCGGCCACCAGCCGGGACACCCGCAGCTGCACCGCCGTCCTCGGACTGCTGATCACCTGCCACTGACCCTCCCCGAGCACCGAAGGCCCCGCCTGCGTCGGCGGGGCCTTCGTCGTCGCCGCAGGTGCCGGATGCCCGGACGAAACGCCTGAACGAAACGCCTGAACGAAACGTCGCGGATGAATCGTCTGGACTAAACGTCTTGCCTGGACGTACAGTCCGAGCATGACCACCGAAACCCCCGACCCGCGCGTCCGGACCTGGACACCGGTCTGCCGCGCCGTGGCCCTGCTGCTCGGGCCGTACGCCGAGGTGGTGCTGCACGACGCCACCGCCGACCGGGTGCTGGCCATCTGGAACCCGATGACCCCCCGCACCCCCGGTGACCCGTCGCTGCTCGGCGAACTGGACACCCTCGACCCGTCCGCCCCGGACGTCTACGGGCCCTACGAGAAGCTGCTGCCCGACGGGCGCCGGCTCTCCTCCGTCAGCGCCGTGCTGCGCGACGACGCCGGACGGCCCTCGGCGGTGCTCTGCGTCAACCTCGACCGGGGCCCGCTGGAGCACGCCGCCGCCCTGCTGGCGGGTTTCGCCGCGCCCACCGCGCCCCGCCCCGAACCGCTCTTCGAGCGCGACTGGACGGAGCGGATGAACGACGTGATCGGCGGCTACGTCCGCGCGCACGGCCGCCCGCTCGAACGCTTCGGCCGCGAGGACCGGCTCGCCGTCCTGCGCGAACTCGACCAGGCCGGGGTGTTCGCGGTCCGCCGCGCCGTCCCGGCCGTCGCCACCGCACTGCGGGTCTCCCGTTCGACCGCCTACACCCTGCTCGCCGAGCTCAAGCAGGCCCCCGAGCCCCGGCAAGCCCCTGAGTCCTGGCAGGCCCCTGAGAACCAGCAGGCCCCCGAGCCCCAGCACCGGCACCCCGGGGGGGGGGGGGGGGGGGGGGGGGGGGGGGGGGGGGGGGGGGGGGGGGGGGGGGGGGGTGCGGGTTGCAGTCTGCGTCCTTTGCTTTGTG
>NZ_JBWKER010000001.1:56779-58187 GCF_056435345.1 Kitasatospora sp. NPDC043950 | reverse complement strand
TTCGTGGAACCACAGCGCGCCCACGACCCCGGGCACGCTCTAGAGTTCTGGCCGCCCCAGGACACCCACCACCCCCCCCCCCCCCCCCACCCCCCCCCCCCCCCCTCCCCCGGCGCCGACGAGAGCGAGTGACAGAGAGATGACCAGGCTCCCCGACTTCCGACTCGAAACCTACTTCTCGCGCTGGGAGTTCAGCGCCCGCCACCACCTCGCCGCCTCCGACGCCCAGACCATGACGATGGCCGAACTCCTCGCCCTGGCCGGCCCCGAGGACCGCCGGGCCTGGGACGGCCTCGCCCTCGGCTACACCGAGACCTACGGCGATCCGGAGCTGCGCCGCGCCATCGCCGGGATGTACCAGGAGGTCGACGCCGACGACGTGCTCTGCTTCGGCGGCGCGCAGGAGGGGCTCAACCTCGCCATGCAGGTGCTCCTCGACCGGAGCGACCACGCCGTGGTGGTGACCCCCAACTACCAGTCCGCCGAGACCATCCCGCTCTCCCTCTGCGAGGTCACCGGCGTCGCCCTGGACGAGAAGGACGACTGGGCGCTCGACCTCGACGCGGTCACGGCCGCACTGCGCCCGAACACCCGGGTGCTGTCGGTGAACTTCCCGCACAACCCGACCGGCAAGGTCATCGCCGCGGCCGACTTCACGCGTCTGGTGGAGCTGTGCGACGAGCGCGGCATCCGGCTCTTCTCCGACGAGGTCTACCGCGGTCTGGAGCGCGACCCGGCCCGGGCGCTGCCGCAGGCCGCCGACCTCTCCGCGCGCGCCCTCTCGCTCAACGTCACCTCGAAGTCGCTCGGCCTGCCCGGCCTGCGGATCGGCTGGATCGCCTGCCGCGACCAGGAGTTGCGCTCCCGGCTGGAGCGGGCCAAGCACTACACCACGATCTGCAACTCGGCGCCGAGCGAGGTGCTGGCCCGCATCGCGATCAACGCCCGCGAGCAGATCCTGGCGCGCAACCGCGCGATCATCGCGGAGAACCTGCCGCGGTTCGACGCGTTCTTCGCCGAGTTCGGCGACCTCTTCGAGTGGCGCGCCCCGGACGGCGGCTGCGTCGCCTACCCGCGCTACCTCGGGGCGGACGGGGTCGAGGACTTCTGCACCGCGCTGGTCGAGCAGGCGGGCGTCCTGCTGCTGCCCGCGAGCATGTTCCACTCCGACCTGACGCCCGCTCCCGCCGACCGCTTCCGGATCGGCCTGGGGCGCCGCGATCCGGGCCCCGCCCTGGCGGCCTTCGGCGACTGGCTCCGCACGCGCTGACCGCCGGGCGCTGCCGGGAAGGAACGTGGGTCGGGGGGGGGGGGGGGGGGGGGGGGGGGGGGGGGGGGGGGGGGGGGGGGGGGGGGGGGGGGGGGGGGGGGGAGTGGGGGGGGGGGGGGGGGGGGGGGTGTGGGTGGG
>NZ_JBWKER010000001.1:48629-56769 GCF_056435345.1 Kitasatospora sp. NPDC043950 | reverse complement strand
ACTTCTAGACCGACACCCCCCCCCCCCCCCCCCCCCCCCGCCCCCCCCCTCCCCCCCCCCCCCCCCCCCCCCCCCCCCCCCCCCCCCCCCCCCCCCCCCCCCCCCCGCCGACCTCAGAGCTTCTGCCAGGCCGGCTTGGCGGCGTAGGTGTCGCGGAAGTAGTCGGCGAGCTTGAGGCCGGAGGCGGCGGCCTCGTCGACCACCACGGTGGCGTGCGGGTGGAGCTGCAGCGCCGAGGCGGGGACGGCGGCGGACAGCGGGCCCTCGACGGAGAGGGCGACGGCCTCGGCCTTGGCCTCGCCGGTGGCGAGCAGGACGAGGTGGCGCGCCTCCAGGATGGTCCCGATGCCCTGGGTGATGACGTGGTGCGGGACCTCGTCGAGGCTGTCGAAGAACCGGGCGTTGTCCTCCCGGGTCTGCCGGGTGAGCGTCTTGATCCGGGTCCGGGAGGCCAGCGAGGAGCAGGGCTCGTTGAAGCCGATGTGGCCGTCGGTGCCGATGCCGAGCAGCTGGAGGTCCACGCCGCCGGCCGCGGCCAGCGCGCGGTCGTAGGCGGTGGCCGCCGCGGCGATGTCCGTCGCGTTGCCGTCCGGGCCGAGGAAGGAGTCCTCGGTCAGGCCCAGCGGCTCGACGACCTCGCGCAGCACCACCGAACGGTAGGACTCGGGGTGGCCGGCGGGCAGGCCGACGTACTCGTCGAGCTGGCAGATGCGCGCCCGGGAGGCGTCGAGCCGGCCGTCGCGGACCCGCTCGGCGAGGGCCTGGTAGATCGGCAGCGGCGTCGAGCCGGTCGCCACGCCGAGCAGGGCCTCGGGCTTGCCGGTCAGCAGATCGGTGATCGCCGCGGCGATGAGTTCGCCGGCCGCTGAGGCGTCAGGGACGATCACGATTTCCATACTGGTCCACCGTTCTGAGCCGGGTGCTTGGTCTAGACCCTTGAGGTCTAGACCAGTTTGCCGTGAACGGGTGCCCCAGGTCCACTCGGGCCCTGGTCGGAGCCGCTCTGCCGGCCCCGGATCGCCGGGAGCCGACCTGCGAGGGCGCCGCATGCCGACGGGCCGGCCGCCGGGTGCGCTGGCGGCCGGCCCTGGAGCCGGGGCGCGGGCGCCCCGGCGGATGGGGTGGGTCGGGTCGATCGAGGGCCCCGGTGCTGGTGGAGCGGCGGGGTCCGTCAGAACGGGTTGGTGCAGGTGGTGACCTGCTGGGTCGCCTCCAGCGCCGGGCCGGCGGTGGCGCAGATGATCCGCAGGTCGGTGGTGACGACGCGCGGGGTGACCGCCTTCGCGGAGCCCAGGCGCACGGTGGTCGCGGAGGCGATCGTCTCCCACGGGCTGCCCCAGGCCTTCTGGGTCCGCACCTCGACCTGAACCATCGTCAACTGGCGCGGGTCGGCGGAGACCTGGGCGACGCCGAAGAAGCCCTCACCGTCGTGCTGGTGCGAGATGCAGGGCTTGTTGAGCACGGAGGCGCAGGCCACCGCTTCGTTCTCGGTCGTCGCCGGGGCCGCGATGGCCGGTCCGGCCGCCAGGCCTGCTATCCCTGCCACCATCATCGTCACAGCTGCGATCCGAGCGCGCATGATATGAACCTCCTTGGAAATTAAGGGGATCTCACTCCTTGAGATGAGTCTTGCACAGAACGTGGACATGCCGTGTGTGTGTTGCGTCACACTCAAGGTGACCATTCAACTACGTGCTGCAACCACCCGTCGAGCGGTCGACGGACCGGCAGGTGGGCGGCCCGGGGGCAACTCGGCGACGCCCGGGTCGGGTTGGCGGTGTCCCTTCACTCGTCCGAGTGGCGAACTGCCGTCGGGGCGAATCGGGCCGTTAGCATCGACCCGAACCACGGAGGTGTCGGCGTGGACACGGTCATCGTGCAACTGCCCGACCGGGAGCCCGTGATGGCACCCGGCGAACCGCCCGGCCTGCTGCGGATGGGCCCCGGCGAGGCCGCGGCGTTCGGGCGCGGCGAGCCCGGCCGTCCGGCCCCCATCCCCCTGCCCGACCAGGGCGTCTCCCGGCGCGCGGGGGAGGTCACCGCCGCCGAGGACTACTGGCGGCTGTCCAACTTCAGCACCTCCGCCACCTACGTGGTGGAAAACCTGGAGGGCGCGGGCGAGCACGTCAAGGTGGCGCCCGGCCGGCTCGGCGCGCCCGTGCCGTTCGAGTTCTCCCGGGTGCTGCTGCCCGCCCTCGGCGAACCCGCCTGGTTCAAGGTCTTCGCCCCGCAGCACGCCTACCTGGAGGGCCGGCCCGGCGGCGTCGGCGGCGAACTCACCGTCAGCCCGTTCGCCCTCGACCCGACCGCCAAGTACTTCCTGGTGCTGCTCGCGCTCTGCGAGCCCCGGCTGCGCTCGCCCTCCGCCGCCGTCGTCCCCGGTGTGACGGAGGTGCTGGCCCGGCTGCGCGCCCTGCCCTCCTGCCACGGGCTGACCCGCTCGGCGGTCAACTACCACATCGACTACCTGGTGTGGACGAAGCTGCGGCTGCGCGAGCCCTACGAGGACGGCCCCGGCGGCAAGCGCGAGGAACTCGCGGCCCTGGCGCTGAAGTTCGACCTCGTCCGGGAGGAGCACCTGGCCCTGCTCCCGCCCCGGCGCCCGGCCGCCCGACCGTGAGGCCCGCCGGCCAGGCGCCCGACGGGCAGCCGCCCGACGAGCCGGCGTCCGAGCAGTGGGTGCCGGAGAAGGACCAGCCCCCGCCGGACCAGCAGTTCGAGGTACCGGCCGGCTACCGGCTCGCGGGCTACCGCACCGGCGCCTACCTCGGGGCCGGCGCCTGGGGCAGCGTGTACGCGGCCGAAGGCCCCGACGGTGCCCCGGCCGCCGTCAAACTGCTCAGCCCCGCCCGGCTCAGCCCCGGCCAGCGGCGGACCATGACGGAGGTCGCCCGCAGCGAGATGCGCTTCAGCCGCCGCGCGGACCACCCCCACCTGATCCGCACCCTCGCCGTGACGGTCGTCGACGACCCGGCCCACCCCGGCCTGGACGGCGCCGTCGCCCTGGTGATGGAACGCGCCGCCCGCAGCCTCCAGGACGTCCTCGCCGCCGCCCGCCCCGGCACCCCGGTGCCCGGCGCCGGACGCGTCCTCACCGAGGTCTGCGCCGGGCTCACCCACATGCACCGGGGCGGCTGGGTGCACGGGGATCTCAAACCGGCCAACATCCTGCTGATGCCCGACGGCACCGCCAAGATCGCGGACTTCGGCCTCACCGCCGAACTGGAGGGCACCCACGCCTACACGCCGCCGCTCGGCTCGCCCGACCACGTCCCGCCCGAGTGGTGGTCCGAGCGCACCGGCGCGCGCGGCGTCGCGGTGCGCCCCAGCGCCGACATCTGGGCCTTCGGGGTGATCGCCCACCAGGTGCTCACCGGCGGCCTGCACCCGTTCCTCGGCGCCACCGCCCGGGCCCGCTCGCTGGCCGCCCAGGCGTACGCGCGCGGCGCGGCGCCGCTGCGGCTGGACGAGGCGCTGCCCGGGCCCTGGCGGGCCGTGGTCACCGCCTGCCTGGCCCCCGGGCGGGAGGAGCGGGCCCGCGCCGACCTCGCCGCGCTGGTCGCCCGGGCCGGCGCGCGTCCGGCCTGCCGCCGCGGCGGCGCCCTGCGGGCCGCCACCGGCCTGCTGGCCTGCGCCGCCGCCGTCCTCGCCCTGACCGGGGCCCCCGAGCCGGAGGCCGCGGAGCATGGCGCGGCAGTACCCGCCGTGCGGTCGGCCGCCCGCCCGGCCGCGCCCCCGCCGCCCGGCGCGATCCCGGCCGGCTCCGACGTCCCGGTGGCCTACCGCGGCATGATCGAGGTCGCCGCCCGGCGCTGCCCCGAGCCCGAGATCACCCCGGCGCTGCTGGCCGCGATGCTCAAGGCCGAGAGCGGCTTCGACCCGAACGCGGCCCGCCCCGAGACCGGCGAGTACGGCATCGCCATGTGGACGCCCGCCGTCTTCGACGCCTGGGCGAAGGCCGCGGCCCACGACGGCCCCAAGTCCTACCTGGATCCGGGCGACGCGATCGCCGCGATGGGCAACTACGTCTGCTGGCTGGACCAGCAGCTCAAGCACCGGGGCCTCACCCGCGACCTGCCGGCCCTGGTGACCGCCGCCTACCGGACCAGCGACAAGACCGTGGCGGCCGCCGGAGGCGTCCCGGAACGGGTCCGCCCGCACGTCGACAAGGTGCTCCGGTACCTCGCCGACTACGGCGGGTGAGCGGGCAAAACGGGATGAGTTGTACCACATCCCTACGTATCCCGGCGCGGGCAACCGGGTGGGCGGTCCCCGGTCTGGGATGCTCGGCGGCATGATCACGAAGCTCCGCGCGGCCGCCGCGCAATGGACCGTCGTCGTTCCGGTGGTGTCGTTCGTCGTCCTCGCCCTGACCTGGCACCGGGACCTGCCCGGTTGGGTGGTGGGCGTCGTCGCCTGCTTCCTGGCCGGCGCCGTGCTCGCCGCCGTGCACCACGCCGAGGTGATCGCGCACCGGGTCGGGGAACCCTTCGGATCGCTCGTGCTCGCGGTGGCGGTCACCGTGATCGAGGTCGCGCTGATCGTGACGCTGATGGCCGACGGCGGCTCCAAGTCCGCCACCCTGGCCCGGGACACCGTGTTCGCCGCCGTGATGATCACCTGCAACGGCATCCTCGGCCTGTCCATCCTGGTCGCCGCGATCAAGTACCGGACCGCCGTCTTCAACGCCGAGGGCACCGGCGCCGCGCTCGCCTGCATCGGCACCCTGGCGACCCTCAGCCTGGTGCTGCCGACCTTCACCACCAGCTCCCCGGGCCCGCAGTTCTCCACCACCCAGCTGGTCTTCGCGGCCACCGCCTCGATCGTGCTGTACGGGCTGTTCGTGACCACCCTGACCTTCCGGCACCGGGACTACTTCCTGCCGGTCACCCCCGAGGGCCGGGTGCTCGACGAGGAGGACCACGCCGCGCCGCCGACCGCCAGGGCCGCCTGGATCAGCCTGCTGCTGCTCGGAGTGGCCCTGGTCTCCGTGGTCGGCCTCGCCAAGGGCGTCTCGCCGACCATCGAGTCCGCCGTGGACGACGCCGGACTGCCGCACTCCGTCGTCGGCGTCGTGATCGCCCTGCTCGTCCTGCTGCCGGAGACCATCGCGGCGCTGCGCGCGGCCCTGCGCAACCGGTTGCAGACCAGCCTCAACCTGGCCCTCGGCTCGGCGCTCGCCAGCATCGGCCTGACCATCCCGGCCGTCGCGATCGCCTCCTCCTGGCTCTCCGGCCCGCTCGTCCTCGGCCTCGGCCCGGCGCACATGGTGCTGCTGACCCTGACCATCGTGCTCGGCACCCTGACGGTCATCCCGCGCCGGGCCACCCCGCTCCAGGGCGCCGTGCACCTCGCCGTGCTGGCCGCCTACGTGGTGCTGGCGCTCAACCCCTGACGCCGCCGGTGGCAGTTCCACGGAGCCCCTGCCGTCCGACACCGCCGTCGGAGGCAGGGGCTCCGTGGTCTCCCGGGGGAGCGTGTCGGACGGCGGCCCGCCGACGGGCCGGGCCCCGTCTCCGGCGCGGTGGTCAACGGCGGGCCCCGACCCGGCGGGTGACCGCGCAGCCGCCCCCGTGGCCGGTATTGACCGGTCATCGGGGCGGGCCCGCGTGTCGGGGCGGCGGGCGGGTGCCGTGGTTCTCTATCGTCCGTCTCGGACCGCCGAGTCCGGCCGCGTCCGAATGGCCCCGTCCGAACAACCTGTCCGAATGACCCTGTCCGAGTCCGTCCGGGCAGCCCTGCGGCCCCGTCGGGCCCGCAGTCGATCCGACCCCGTGGGAGTGCGTGATGCCCGGCCCAGAGCAGCAGGTGCCCGCAGACGGCGGCCGGGCCCCCCGGCCCGCCCGGACCGAGGAGAACGCCGACGTCATCGTGGTCGGCGCAGGCCCGGCCGGCTCCACCGCCGCCTACCACCTCGCCCGCACCGGCCTGGACGTCCTGCTGCTGGAGAAGTCCGCGTTCCCGCGCGAGAAGGTCTGCGGCGACGGCCTCACCCCGCGCGCCGTCAAGCAGTTGACCGACCTCGGCATCGACGTCTCCGAGCAGGCCGGCTGGCTGCACAACCAGGGGCTGCGGCTGATCTCGGGCCGGCGCGCGCTGGAGTTCGACTGGCCCGAGCTGTCCGCCTACCCCGGCCACGGACTCGTCCGCCGGCGCGCCGACTTCGACGAACTGCTCGCCCGCCGGGCCGCCTCGGCCGGCGCCCGGCTGATCGAACGGGCCAACGTGGCGGGCCCGTTGGTGGACGAGCGGAGCGGCCGGATCACCGGCGTCACCGCGAAGCTCGGCGACGAGCGCCGGCCCGTCAGCTACCAGGCGCCGGTCGTGGTCGCCGCCGACGGCAACTCCACCCGCCTCTCCGTCGCGATGAAGCGCTACCGCCGCACCGACCGCGCCATGGGCGTCGCCTACCGCACCTACTTCACCACCCCCCGCCACCAGGACCGCTACCTGGAGGCCTGGCTCGACCTGCGCGACCCGGGCGACCCCGCCCGCCGCCTGCTGCCCGGCTACGCCTGGGTGTTCGGCATGGGCGACGGCACCGCCAACGTCGGCCTCGGGGTCCTCGACACCGCCCACGTCGACCTCGACTGGCGCGACCTGCTCCGCCGCTGGTGCGACAACCTGCCGCCCGCGTACGGCTACACCCCCGACGCCGTCACCGAGCCCGTCCGCGGCTCCGCCCTCCCGATGGGCCTCAACCGCCAACCCTACTACGCCGACGGCCTGTTGCTCATCGGTGACGCCGGCGGCACGGTCAGCCCCGGTACCGGCGAAGGCATCGCCTACGCGATGGAATCCGGCCGCTACGCCGCTGAGACCATCGTCCAGGCCCTCGCCCGGCGCACCGACCGCGGCCGCGAACTGGCCCTGCGCGCCTACCCGCAGGCGCTGCGCTCCGCCTACGCCGGCTACTTCGCGCTCGGCCGCCTCGCCGCCGACCTGCTCGGCCGGCCCAGGCTGCTCGGCGCGGCCGGCGCCGCCGGGCTCGGCCACCCGGCGCTGCTGAAGGTGGCGTTCCGACTCATGGTCAACCTCACCGAGCCCAACTCCAAGGACGCCCTCGACCGGCTGCTCCACCTGGTCGGGCGGGTCGCGCCGGGGCGCTGACGGGGCCGGCCGTCCGGAGTGTCCGGCCGGTGCCGAACCGTTCATTCTTTCGGGTGAACCGGTCCGGCGTCCGGGGGTTGGCCGGAACCGGGGAATTCGGTGCGCCTTCGGCCAAGTCGTGTTGACGGATGATCAGCTGATCCGCTTGCCTGGTGCCGAAACGGACACGGAGGGTGAGCAGGACGCCCCCTCCGTGCGACCCCCCTCACGACGGAGACACCGTGCGCCTTCGCCTTCGCCTGCTCGTCGCGCCACTCGCCGCGGCCGCCGCCCTGATCGCCCCGAGCATCCCGGCCGCCGCGGCCGACACCGCCACCGCGGGCACCTCCGCCCGGGCCGCCACGCCCTCCGACGAGTGCTCCGCCGACTTCTACCAGGGTGACAAGCGGCTCGGCCCCGCCGACCTGCCCACCACCGGCCGGGTCGGCAGGGAACTCGTCGGGTACCAGCGCACCGGCTCCCTGAGCGAGCAGCAGTTCCTCACCACCTACTATGACCCGGCCGGCAACAACGGCGCCGGCGGCTGGATCTACCCGCCGTCCGACGGCTACGTCACCCTGCCCGACGGCACCCCGGTCGAGTTCGATCTCACGCTCTACCCGAACCAGAACATCGACCGCTACGGCAGCGAGTACGGCGCCTTCCTCGCCCCCGAGGGACTGCCCTACTCCACCCGCTCCATCCCGCCGCAGAGCCTCGACGGCACCCCGCCGGCGGGCTGCAACTACCACGACTACAAGGTGGTCAAGCCCTTCAAGGTGCACGCCGGCCCGATCGCCCCGTGGTTCGGCCAGCCCGGCTGGGGCCTGCAGTACCAGCTCGACGCGAGCCTGGTGCCTGGCGGCCCGGCCAAGCTGAACGTGCTCTGGCTGGTCGACAACGGGTACCTGTCCCGGATCGTCTGACCCGGCCGTCCGGGGGGGGGGGGGGGGGGGGGGGGGCGGGCGGGACCCCCCTCCGCCAGCCCCCAGCGCGCCACCTAGGCATATCGCCCCCACCCCGCACGACCAACCCCACAAACCAAGGAAAG
>NZ_JBWKER010000001.1:32044-48619 GCF_056435345.1 Kitasatospora sp. NPDC043950 | reverse complement strand
GTTCTGCTCTCGTCCCCCCCCAACCCCCCCCTCCCCCCCCCCCCCCCCCCCCCCCCCCCCCCCCCCCCCCGCCCCCCCCCCCCCCCCCCCGCCCCGCTCACCGGACGTCCCGGGCGTCACCGCCGGGCCGCTCGACCACCGGCCGGGCCGCACGCCCCCGCCGGCCGGGCGGGGGCGGATTGCCGGCCGGGAAAATTCGCTGGCGGGCACCGGAGCGGGCGGGATAGGAAGGCCGGATGAGCACTACCGAGACCTCCGCCGAGCGGCGCGTCCTGCGGCCCGCCACCCTCGACCTGGGCGACGTCGCGCTGCGCCCCTGGGGCAGGGCCCTCGACGTGCCCGGCGGCACCGTCCCCGCCCTGGTGGCGGCCGCGGCCGACCCGGAGATCGCCCGCTGGAACCCGCTGCGCATCGCCGACCCGGCCGGCGCCGAGGCCTACCTCGACCGCTGCGACACCGGCTGGGCCGAGGGGCGCGCGGCCGCCTTCGCGATCACCGACGCCCTCGACGGGACCCTCCACGGCAACGCCTTCCTGGGCTGGACCGACCAGTCGGACGGCATCGCCACGGTCGGCTACTGGCTGCTCCCCACCGTCCGCGGCCGGGGCATCGCCACCCGCGCCGTCACCGCCGTCACCCGCTGGGCCGTCGCCACCGCCGACGCCCGCCGCATCGAGCTCTGGCACGCGGTCGGCAACGAGGCCTCCTGCCGCGTCGCCGACCGCGGCGGCTTCCGCCACGAGGGCACCACCCGGGCCTCCTACCGCTACGGCGACGGCGACTACGTCGACGAACACCTCCACGCCCGCCTCGCCACCGACCCGGACGCCGGGTAGCCGGGTTCGCCGACCGGCTGCCGCGCGGGTCCTCCCGGTGCCGGGAAACCGGTGGGCCGCAGGCTGCGCGCACGGCGGGGGAGCGGCCTAACCTGGAAGGGCGCGTACGGTGCGTGGCCCGGGAAGGGAAACGGTCGGCCATGACGGTGATCTCGGCGGCTCTCTTCGGTACCGATTGGCGCCCTGCGCCGCCCGGTTCCGCCGAACTGCTGCGCGAGTGCGCCGCCCGGGGCTGGACGGTCGTGCTGACCGGGCCCGGGCCGGGCGGGGCACCGGCCCTGACCGTGACCGCCCCCGGGCGTGACCCGGTGCGGGCCGCGCTGGAACTGGTCGGCGGCACACCGCCGCACGCCGTGGCGGTGGCCGGCAGCGTGCGCGAGGTGCTGGCCGCGCGGCGGGCCGGGGTGCCGTGCGTCGCCCTGGCGGCCGGTGCGGACGCCGGCCCCGAGCTGAGGGCGGCGGGCGCGGTCGAGGTCCACCGCGACGCCGACGCCCTGCTGCGCGTCCTGGACGACAGCCTGCTGGCCCGGCCCCGGGCCTTCGGCCCCGTGGGCGCCGCCGCCGGCGCCGCACCACACGCCGCAACCGGCGGCCCCCTGAGCGGTTAGCGCCTGCCCGTACCGGGCAACCGCCCGGGTGCGAGCACGTCACCGGAAGTGTCGGAGGTGACCGAGATGGACGGACCCGCGTTGAGCGGATGGGAGCGACGGCTCCTTGAGGAGATCGAGTCCGATCTGCGCCAGGACACGCGCCTCGACCGGAAGTTGAGCACGATGGGCGCCAAGTCGCCGAGCCGGGCCCGGTGCGTGCTGCGCGGCGTCGGGCGCCGCCTGTCCGCCGGGGTGGTGCTGACCGCCCTGGTGATGTCCGCGATCTGCCTCAGCATCGGCGTGCGGACCCCGACCACCGCGGTGCTGACCGCCCTCGGGCTGGTGTGGGCGGCCTCGGTGGCGGCGGCGATCGCCACCTCGGCGCTGCTGCGCCGCCGGGCCGAGGGCCGGGACCGGGCTGCGGGCCGGGACCGGGGCGAACACCGTGCCGCACCCCCCGACCGGGACGAGCGCCGCGAACGCCGCCCCTGGGACCAACCGGAGGCGTGATGACCACCGACCTGTGGGAGTACCGTCCGGGACCCCACCACGCTGCCGACCTGAACCTGACCGGGTACGAGGTGCAGGCCACCGACGGCCCGCTCGGCCGGGTCGAACAGGACACCGGGGACCACCTGCTGATCGACGCCGGGCCCTGGGTGGCGGGCACCCGGCTGTCCGTTCCGGTCGGTCTGGTGTCGCGGATCGACCACCTGGAGCTGACCGTCCACCTGGACTGCCCGCGCGCCCGGCTCAGCCCCGCCCCGGCCGCCGCCGTCCACCTGGGTTCCGCCTGCGACCCACACCGGCGCTGAGCCATGGGCTGGCCGTCCACCACGCTCACCGGCCGGACGATCGCCTTCCTGGTCGCGCCGTACGGGGCGGAGCAGGTCGAGCTGACCTCGCCGTGGCAGGCGGTGGCCGAGTCCGGCGGCACCCCGCGGTTGCTGTCCACCGGGCCCGGCCGCGTCCAAGCCGTCCGGCACCGAGCCCCGGGCGACACCTTCGCCGTCGACCTCCTCGTCGCCGGGGCGCGGCCGTCCGCCTTCGACGGCCTGGTCCTGCCCGGCGGCGTCGCGAGTCCCGACGCGCTACGGCTGGACGAGGCCGCGGTGGTCTTCGTCCGCGCCTACTGCGCCTCCGGCCGCCCGGTCGCCGCGATCTGCCACGCCGCCTGGACCCTGATCGAGGCCGACGCCGTCCGCGGCCGCACCCTCACCTCCTGGCCGAGCCTGCGCACCGACCTGCGCAACGCCGGAGCCCACTGGGTGGACGAGGAGGTGCACGTCTGCCGCGCCGGCCCCGGCCCCCTCGTCACCAGCCGCGGACCCGCCGACCTGCCGGTCTTCAACGACACCCTGGTCACCGAGTTCGTCCACGCGGCGAAGCGGCGGAAGGGGTGAACCCGCTTCCCGCCCCGGGGAGTTCCCGGCGTGCCCGGCGCGAGCTGCGCAGGGGGGTCAGTCGCCGCGCAGCCGGACGAAGGCGGCGACGGGTGGGCGGCCGGTGAGGGTCAGTTCGGCGCGCAGCGGTCCGGTGAGGGGGTGGACCGGGCCGTGCTCGGGGTCGGTGACGGGCGGGCCGGCGAGGGGACCGACGGCCTCGGCGACCTCGCGGGCCTGGACCGGGGTGAGCCGGGGAGTGCTGAGGAGCACCCGGCCGTCGTCGAGTTCGAGGACGAGGGCGTGCGGACGGGAGGCCGGACCGGTGAAGGCGCGGACGGTGGCGTCGAGGGTGTCGCTGCGGCGGTACTTGACCCAGGCACGGCCGGTGCCGCGCGGGCGGTAGGGGGAGCCGGCGGCCTTGCAGACCAGGCCCTCGACGCCGGTGTCGGCGAGGTGGGCCATCCAGTCCAGCGCCTCCGTCCGGTCGGTGGTGGCCAGTACCGGCTGGATCGGCGGAGGGACGTCGGCCAGCGCGGCGAGCAGCAGCCGGCGCCGGTCGGTGAGCGGCAGCCGGCGCAGGTCGCGGCCCGGCAGGGCGAGCAGGTCGAAGGCGATCAGGCCGAGGACGACGTCCGGGGCGGCGGCCCGGGCCCGGCGGGTGCGCAGCAGTTCCCCGAAGGCGAACCGGCCGGCCCGCCAGGCGACGAGTTCGGCGTCCAGCACCAGCCCTTCGGGCAGCCGGGCGACGGCGGCGGCGATCGGCGGGAACTCGGGGGCGAGGTCGCGGCCGGTACGGGACTGCAGGACGGGCGGGCGGGCGCCGCGGGCGAAGGCGACGCAGCGGAAGCCGTCCAGCTTCAGCTCGTACTGCACGCCCGCGCCGCCCAGGCCGTCGGCGGGCGGGACGGCGGTGACGGCGGCGGGGCGCATCACCTCGACGGGCGGGTGGAGCACCTGGCGGGGCTGCTCCTGCCGGGTCGCCGGGCCGGCGGGGAGCGGCCGGGCCCGCTCCGGGTCCAGCAGCGGCGCGAACAGGTCGCCGTGGGCGGCGAGGCGCTCCGGCACCTCGGCGAGGGTGAACACCAGGTCGTCCGCCGTGCCGGCGCGCTCCAGCTCGGCCCAGGTCAGCGGGGTGGAGACGGTCGGCAGCGGCCGGGCCCGGAGGGTGTACGGCGCGGCGGTGGTCTTCCTGGCGCTGTTCTGCGACCAGTCGACCAGCACCCGGCCGGCCCGCCGGGCCTTCGCCATGGTGTGCACCACCAGCTCCGGGCGGTCGCCCTCCAAGGCGGCGGCGAGCGCCTTCGCGTACGCCGAGACCCGGGTGCTGGGGGTGGGCTCGATCGGGACCAGCAGGTGCAGGCCCTTGGAGCCGGAGGTCTTCACCCACGCCGCCAGGCCGTCCGCCGCGAGCCGCTCGCGCAGCAGGACGGCGACGGTGCGGCAGGTGAGGACGGACGCGCCCGCACCGGGGTCGAGGTCCAGGACGAGGCGGTCGGCGAGCCCGGGCGCAGCCGCGTGCCACTGCGGGACGTGCAGTTCCAGACAGCCCAGGTTGGCGGCCCAGAGCAGCGCGGCACCGTCGTCGAGGACCACCTGGCGCAGGTCGCCGCCGCTGCTCGGCACCTCGACGGTGCGCACCCAGCGCGGGGTGCCGGCCGGCGGGTTCTTGGCGATGAACACCTCGGCCTCCACGCCGTCCGGGCAGCGCAGGAAGGAGACCGGGCGGTCGCGCAGGTGGGGGAGCAGGGCGCCGTGCACGGCGGCGTAGTAGCGCAGCACCTCGCCCTTGAGGGTGCCGGTGCGCGGGTAGTACACCTTGTCGAGGTGGGAGAGCGCGAGGGTGCGCCCGTCCACCGTGAGCTGCGGCATGGGTGCTCCCCGGAGCCTGGGTGGGCCTGTGCGTGGCCCCCGCAGCCAGTCTGCCCGGGCGGCGGCGGGGGCGCAGCCGGTCCACCGGGGGTCGGAGGTGGGCCGCTCACCCCCGCGCGGGGGCGGCGGGCCGCGGCGCGCCCCGGTAGGTGCCGAAGTACCACTGGTTGCCCTCCGGGTCGGCGGCGGCGAAGTCGCGCGAACCGTAGTCCGTCTCGGTGAGCGCGGTGGTGATCCGGGCCCCGGCGGCGACGGCGCGGTCGTGCACGCCGTCCGGGTCCGCGGTGACCACGTACGCGGTGAAACCGCCCGGCCGGCCCGGGCAGGGCGCGCCGCCCTCGGGCGTCTCCCGGTCGGAGCCGAGCATCACGCCGCCGCCCTCCGGCCAGGCCAGTTCGGCGTGGGCGACGAACCCGCCCTCACCGTAGGCGACGACCTCCTGGAAGCCGAAGGCGTCGACCAGGAAGCGGATCAGGGCCCGGGCGTCGGTGGCGCGCAGGCTGGGCCAGACCTGCGGGGCGGGGGCGGTGCCGTCCATGGCTGTCTCCTCGGGGGGGGCGGGTTGCTTACGCCTCCCACTCTGCGGCCGCCGCACCCGCCCCGCCTTGGACGTTTCGGAACTTCGCCTCCTCCGGCCCCTCCGCCGCCAGCCACGCGCTCGGCGCGGCCCCGGCCAGGGCGCGGAACTCCCGGGCCAGGTGCGCCTGGTCGAAGTACCCGCAGCGGACGGCCAGGTCGCCGAGCCGGGGCGGTGGCGAGGCGGCCAGCAGATGGCGGGCCCGGTCGAAGCGGATCACCCGGGCGGCGGCCTTCGGCGTCAGACCGGTCTCCCGGCGGAACCGCTCCTGGAGGTGCCGGGTGCTCCAGCCGGTCTCCCGGCCCAGCGCCGCCACCGGCAGGGTGCCGTTGCTGCGCCGCAGCGCCCGCCAGGCCCAGCCGACCTCCGGCGGCACCTGCCCGGACGGGCGGGCGGCCCGCAGCAGCGTCCGGTCCAGCACGGCGAAGCGCTCGGACCAGGTGCGCGCGGACTGCAACTGCTCCTGGAGGCGCGGGCCGAGCTGCCCCAGCACCTCCTCCGCCGGGAGGTCGATCCCGGCCAGCTCGCCGGCGGGCAGCCCGAACAGCGCCCGGGCGGCCAGCGGGTGCACGGCGATCTGCACGCCGGACTGCCGGCCGTCGTGGGTGATCAGCGCCGGGCCGGTGTGCAGGCCGCCGAGCAGCGTCGGGTAACTGCCGGGCGGCTGCGCCGGGTCGGGGTGCCCGGTGATCACCAGCGGCTCGTCCAGGGTGAGGATGAACGTCAGGTACGGGGACGGCAGGCCGCGGTGCAGGGCGGGCGGGATGCCGCGCTGGCGGTACCCGGAGTACCAGGCCACGTACGGGCGCAGCGCGGGCGCGGGCCGGGCGCGGACGGCTTCGTCGACCAGGTCGGCGTCGGTGTCGGCGGCCGTGTCTGCGGCCTCGTCGGCTGTGGCTGCGGCCGCGGGCCCGGTTGCGCCGGCTGCGGACGTCTCGGGGGTTTCCGTCGTCACGTTCCCAGTATCGGCGGCCGGTGGCGAGCGTGCCGCGCGGCGGGGGCGGGCGTCTTGGACAAATGCGCACCGGGGCCGCCGAGTTCGGCCGCTCTGCGGGCGTCCCGGTGGGCGCCCCCGGCGAGGCGGCCGTCTCGCCCAGCGGATCATCCTTTCTTGCCAGGCGAGATGGGCGCACACTGGCGGGCATGGGAAAGCAGTACGAGAGCATCGACGGCAGGCTGCGGGAGTTCATCGAACGGCAGCCCCTCTACTTCGTCGCGACCGCGCCCCTCTCCACCGACGGGCACGTCAACGTCTCGCCCAAGGGCCGCTCCGGCACGCTCGTGGTGATCGACGAACTCACCCTCGCCTACCTGGACTTCGGCGGATCCACCGCCGAGACGATCGCCCACCTGCGGGAGAACGGCCGGATCACGCTGATGTGGTGCGCCTTCGACGGCCCGCCGACCGTGGTGCGGGTGCACGGCCGGGGCGAGCCGGTGTTCCGTGACGACCCGCGCTTCGCCGGGCTGTTGGGCCGCTTCGACCCGGCCGTCGACGGCTCAGGGCTGCGTGCGATCGTGCTGGTGCGGGCCGAACGGGTCAGCGACTCCTGCGGGTTCGCCGTCCCGCTGATGGACTACCGCGCCGACCGCGAGCTGCACGCGCAGTTCTTCGGCCGCAAGGACGAGGAGGAGTTCAGCACCTACTGCGAGGGCAAGCAGTACGTCGGCACCAGCATCGACGGCCTCCCCGCTCTCCCGCTGCCGCTCCCGCCCCGACCGGACAGGACCTAGCAGGCCCGTCAGGCCCGCGCTACGGGCAGGGTTCCTCGACGCGCGTCGCGGTCAGGCCGATCGCCTGCCCGGTCAGCACCTCGCCGGCCGCCGGGCTCTGCCCGCACACCCGCCACTCCCACTGCACCACCACGACCCGCCCCCGCGGACCGGCGTCCCGCACGCTGACCGGGTACCACAGGGGCAGCAGCGCCCGTGCGGCCAGGACGGTCTGGCCGCGCAGCTCGGGCATCGGCGGGTGGGGCGGGCTGGGTGCGGGGATCGCGTAGCCGGGCCGGTCGTCCGGCGGCAGCGTGCGGCCGGGGTCGGTGTGCGGATCGCAGGCGGCCAGCCCGAGCGAGGCCACGAGCACGAGCAGGGCCCAGGTGCGGCGCATGGTCCCCCCGGTGGAATTCGCCTACGGTCCCGGCGAACCGACCGTACCTGCCGTGCGGTGCGCCGGGTCGGTTCGTGACCGGCTCGCGGCTGGACCGTCGCCACCTCGGTACGCGCCGGGGCCCCGGGCAAGCTCGTGCCGGAGCGGAACGGCGCCGCCGGCCGCGCTACGGACGGCAGCCATCCGGTTGCCCTGGGTGTCGGACGGGGGGAGCGTGATGGTCATGATACGAACCCTGCGTGCCGCCGCCCTGGCCGCGCTCTCCCTAGTACTCGTGGCCTGGCCGGCCCAGGCCGTCACCGCCCCGCGCGCGGAGCGGTCGGGGACCGCGCGGCTGTCCGTCGAGCTCTGCCCGCCCCGGGGCCCGGTGGTCCCGGGCGAGAACGGGACCCTGGAGGTGCGCGTCACCAACCAGGGCCCGGCGGCGACCACCGATCCGACCCTGGTGGTCGTCCATCTGCCCCCGCCGGGCGTGGTGAAGTCGGCCGACCCGCCGGTGGAGCTGGCGTACTTCGGGACGGGCAGCTCCTATTCCGTCCCGGCCGGCCTGGCGCCGGGGGCCACGTCCGTGGAGCGGCTGTCGCTGTACGTCGCGCCGATCACCTCGCCGTTCACCACCATCAGCGGTGACGTCCAGGCCTTCTACCCGGGCGACCCGGACCAGTCCGGCCACACCACGCCGTACAGCTTCACCACCGCCGACACCCGGGCCCACTTCATGGTCGGCGCCTCCTCCGCCTGGCAGGCCGGGCACCCGGTGCCGCAGCCGGGCGACCTCACCGGCGCACCCGGGGCCACCATCGACCTGCCGCTGTGGGTGTACAACGCGGGTCCGTCGTACTCGACCCACCCGATCGACGTGCGGATCACCGTGCCGGAGCGCACCACGCTGACCGGCCCGACGCCGTACGACTGCACGGCCACCGGGCCGCGGACCCTGACCTGCCACTACGGGGTCGGGCCGCGCTACCAGGACGCGATCTTCATCGACCCGGCCGTGGTGATCGATCCGGCGACGACCGCCGGCCAGGTGCTGTCCGGCGGGACGCTGGACGTGTCCGGTCAGGAGGACTGCCCCTCGCCCGACTGGCACACCGACTTCTCGGTGACGGTGGCGGCCGGCCCGCCCGGCGGCGGCCCGGAACGGGCCCCGGTCCGGTAGCCCGACCGCCGCCCGTGGGCGCGGCCCGCAGGCCGGCGCGTGCGGTCGGCCGCAGCGGGCGGGAACGCGACGACGCCGCCGCACCCGGGGAGGGTGCGGCGGCGTCGGGGGCCCGGGACAGGCGGGCCGGGGGGTGGGGACTACTTGCCCAGGCCGGCCTTGACGGAGCAGATCGGCCAGGCGCCGGGGCCCTGGGCGGCGAGGACCTTCTCGCCGATGGCGATCTGCTGCTCCTTGGTGGCCTGGTGGGCCTGCGGGGCGTACGCGGTGCCGCCGAAGGCGGCCCAGGTGCTGGAGGTGAACTGCAGGCCGCCGAAGAAGCCGTTGCCGGAGTTGACGGCCCAGTTGCCGGTGGCCTCGCAGGAGGCGACCTTGTCCCAGACGGTGGCCGGCGCGGCGGAGGCGCTGGTGGCCGTGACGAGGCCGGCGACCGGCAGGGCGGTGATCGCCCCGGCCATCAGAGCCATCCGGACGCGGTTGCGGCGCTTCGGGGTGGCGGTGGTGGTGGCAGCGGCAGTCTCGTTACGGAAGGTCATGCGGTTCCTTTCGGAGGAGGCTGCGAGCGCGCGGAACCAGGCCCTCGGAAGGCCGTTGGTTTCGGGGGACACGTCACTCGCGTGGTCCGGCACCGTTCCGGTTCCGGGGCGGTGAAGCCGACCGGAGCGGAGTGCTTGGTGCAACGGATTCGAAGGTACGGGGGCGGTTGAGGCGGTTTCAAGGATTTGGAGGTTTAGGCACGTCAGGGGGCCGTTACCGGGCGTAAGGATCAAGGAAATGACATGATTTGGCCCGATTTGCCACCATTTTCAAGATCAAACCACCCGCCGAAGTGGCCTGCGTCACGCCGAAAGTCGTGTGAGCCCGCCCACATCGTCGACAGCGCGTGACGTCCCACCAGCCCCCGGTGTCGAAATCGCCGCACCGCCCGGCGCCCCGGGTGGCCCGCGCCACAACCCTCACCGGGAGGGCCCCCTCCGGTCACGCACGGTGGCGGGCATAGCCTCGGGGCCATGAGCAACGAGAGCGATGCAGAGGACGTGGAGGCCGTCGGCGGCGCCGGGGAGCCCAGGGCGGCAGCGGCCCCCGCGGGCTTCGAACTGGGGACGGACGGGCCCAAGGTGATCCTGGCGGGGCTGGACGGCTCCGACTCCTCCTGGCGCGCCACCGCCTACGCCGCCGGGCTGGCCCGCCGCCAGGGCGCCACCCTCGCGGTCGCGTACGTCCAGCCGATCCTGGGCGCGGCCACCGCGCTGGCCGGGGCCGTGGTGGAGGAGACCACTCAGGAGATCGCCGACGAGCTGCTGACCGCCCTGCGCGAGGCCGAGCACCACGTGAAGGAGGTGTGGCGGGTGGAATGGCGCTTCCTCACCATGCGCGGCGACCCCTATACGGGGCTGGCCAAGCTCGCGGACGAACTGCGCGCCGACGCCGTCGTGGTCGGCGCCTCCGAGCAGGCCGGGCACCGGGTGATCGGCTCGGTCGCCGTCCGCCTGGTGAAGGCGGGCCGCTGGCCGGTCACCGTGGTGCCGTAGCGCGGCCGGGCCGCCCGGCAGGGGGCCGGGTGGCGGCGGGTAGGGTGCGTGACCATGACGGAAACGCCGGGCGCGCACCCCACCGGGCCCGCCCACCCGACCGGCAGCGACCTGCACCTCGACCTCCCCGCCGTCGGGGGCCGCCGTGCCGCGCTGATGGCGGCCCTGCGCGAGGCGATCCGCAGCGGCCGGCTCGCCCCCGGCACCCGACTGCCGCCGTACCGCGCGCTCGCCGCCGACCTCGGGCTGGCCCGCAACACCGCCGCCGAGGCGTACGCCGAACTCGTGGCGGAGGGCTGGCTGACCGCCCGTCAGGGCTCCGGCACCGCCGTCGCCGAGCGCGCCGAGCCCGTCCCGCCGAGCCCGTCCCCCCGACCCTCCGTGCGGCCGGGGCCCGTCCACGACCTGCGCCAGGGCCGGCCGGACGCCGCGTCCTTCCCGCGCGCCGCCTGGCTGGCCGCCGCCCGCCGGGCCCTGACCGCGGCGCCCAACGAGGCCTTCGGGCCCGGCGATCCGCAGGGGCGGCGCGAACTGCGCACCGTCCTCGCCGACTACCTGGCCCGCGTCCGCGGGGTGCGCACCGACCCGGACCGGATCGTGGTCTGCTCGGGCTTCGCCCACGCGCTGCGGCTGCTGTTCGCCGGCGGGGCGCCCGCCCTGCCGCCCGAGTCGACCGGGCCGCTGGCCGTCGAGGCGTACGGGCTGGGGTTCCACCGCGGGCTGCTGGCCGCCGCCGGGGTCGCCACCGTGCCCCTTCCGGTCGACGAACACGGCGCCAGGCTCGGCGGGTTGGCGCACCGTCAGGACGTCCGGACGGCCCTGCTCACCCCCGCCCACCAGTTCCCGACCGGCGGACCGCTGCACGCCGGCCGCCGCGCCGCCGTGGTCGACTGGGCGCGCGGGCGCGGCGGCCTGCTGCTGGAGGACGACTACGACGGCGAGTTCCGCTACGACCGCCAGCCGGTCGGCGCCGTCCAGGGGCTCGACCCCGAGCGGGTGGTCTACCTCGGCTCGGTCAGCAAGAGCCTGTCACCGGCGCTGCGGCTCGGCTGGATGGTGCTGCCGGACCATCTGGTCGACCGGGTGCTCGCCGCCAAGGGCGAACGCGAGGGCTGGGCCAGCGCGTTGGACCAGCTGACCCTCGCCGAGCTGATCGACTCCGGCGGCTACGACCGGCACGTGCGGCGGATGCGCCGCCGCTACCGGGAGCGCCGCGACCAGCTGGTGGCCGCGCTGGCGGGGAGCGCCCCGCACATCGGGGTCTCCGGCGTCGCGGCCGGCCTGCACGCCGTCCTGCGGCTGGAGCCCGGCACCGAGCACGCGGTGCTCCAGGCCGCCGCCCGCCGGGGCCTGGGCCTGGACGGGCTCGCCGACTACCGGCACCCGGGGATCGGCCCGGAGGCCATGCCGGCCATGGACGGCCTGGTCGTGGGCTACGCCACGCCGCCCGACCACGCCTACCCGGCGGCGCTCGCCGCGCTCTGCGACATCCTGCCGCCGCCCGCCTGAACCGGCCGGGCCCGGGGCGGCCGGACCGGCACCGGCCTGCCGGGCGACCGGCTCCGGGTGGCCGTCCGGGACGGCGGGCGAAGCATAGGGCCCCGGGCGGGGCGGTGGGGGCGGAACGCAGCCGGGGTGGTCCGCGGTGTCCGCCCCCGACTCGTGCGTCGGTACGGACCGGGGCGGAGCGGGGCAACGGAACCGGTACCGCGCCCTACGCTCCTTGGTCATGCGCAGAACACATTTGAGCCGTGTCGCCCTCGCCGCGTGCCCGGCCCTCGCCGTCGGTCTGCTCCTCTCCGCCACACCCGCCCAGGCCGACACCCCGCTGCCGTTCACGGCCGTATCCGACCGGCAAACGACCGTCCGGGGCGGCGAGTTCACCCTGACCCTGACGCTCAGCAACCCGTACGACACGCCGATCCAGTTCGTGTACCAGAGCGTTCAGCCGACCTACCAGACCAGTCTGGAGAACGGCCTCAAGTTCACCGCCACGGCCTGCGGCACCCAGACCAACGGCTGCAGCGACAATGTCCACGGCGGGATCGCCCGGTACAACGTGCCGCTCGCCCCCGGTGCCACGAGCAGCTTCACGGTCACCTACACCGTGGCGCCGGACTCGACCTGCGGCGCGGCGACCAGGATCGACTTCTACTCCTACCTGTACTACGAGTACAAGGGGGGCGAGGCCAAGAACTCCGGCATCGTCGGCATCCCCGGCAGCCAGATCGCCTGCGCCTGACGCATCGCCCGACCGGCGCTCCCTCGCCGCTTCCCCGTCGCACCCCCACTGCGCATCCCCGATCCCCCGTCAGGTGCCGGCCGCCCCCGTCCCGGCACCTGACGGGCCGTTCGCGTGCCCGGATCCCGGTGGCGGGCCGGCGCCCATGGTCGGGGCGCAGCTGACCGGCCCCGTTGCGTCGGCCCCGTTGTGCCGGCCCCCCGTTGACGACCCGCTCCCGCCGATGTCGTACGGGGGGTACGCCGCCTGTCCGCTGTCCGCTGTCCGCGCACGGGGGTCGGTCGCGCGGGATCCGCGGCGGGGAACGGATGTTCTCGCGACCCGGGGCCCGAGCGGAATGGGACTGCTTCAGATTCACCCTATCGGGGGGTAGTCGGCCTCCGTGCGGGCCCGGTCGGGCGCTGGTGATCTAGGGTTCCCGATGGGCCGCCGGGAGACGGTGGCCGTGATCGCGATGAATCGCCAACACCCCCATCGATACGCGTGTCTGATGAGCCGTCATGGCATCAGTCGGGGTGGATCGGGGCGACCCCGTCGCCGTCCTTCCCTGACCGCGTGATCCGACCAGATGAATGGAGACCCCTGCCGATGCCCGTGGACACGAGCCCGGAGACAGCGCAGGTCCCGCAGCAGTCCAGCCTCACGACGGCCGCTGCCCGCAACCTCGCCACCACGACCAAGTCCGCACCGCAGATGCAGGAGATCACCTCCCGCTGGCTGCTCAAGGTGCTTCCCTGGGTACAGGCCGCTGGCGGCGCCTACCGTGTCAACCGACGGCTCACCTACACCGTCGGCAACGGTGTGGTCGAGTTCATCAAGACCGGCTCCCAGGTCCGGGTGATCCCCGCCGAGCTGGGTGAGCTCGCCCTGCTGCGCGGCTTCGAGGACGAGGAGGTGCTGACCGCCCTCGCCGACCGCTGCGAGCAGCGCGACTTCGGCCCCGGCGAGGTGCTCACCACCCAGGGCGGGGCCGCCGACCGGATCTTCCTGATCGCGCACGGCAAGGTCAACAAGATCGGCACCGGCAAGTACGGCGACGACACCGTGGTCGGCGTGGCCGGCGACGGCGACCGCTTCGGCGATGACGCCCTGCTGGACCCGGACGCCGTCTGGGAGTTCACCGCCACGACCGCCACCGCCGGCGTCGCGCTCACGCTGACCCGCCGTGACTTCGCCGCCATCCGGGACAACTCGCCGAGCCTCCAGGAGCACCTGCTCGGGTTCCTGGCCCTGCCGCAGCAGGCCCAGAACGAGCGCGGCGAGGCCGAGATCGCCATGTCGGCCGGCCACCACGGTGAGTTCGAGCTGCCCGGTGCCTTCGTGGACTACGAGCTCAAGCCCCGCGAGTACGAGCTGAGCGTCGCGCAGACCATCCTCAAGGTCCACACCCGCGTCGCCGACCTGTACAACGAGCCGATGAACCAGATCGAGCACCAGCTCCGGCTGACCATCGAGGCGCTGCGCGAGCGCCAGGAGCACGAGCTGGTCAACAACCCGGAGTTCGGCCTGCTCAACAACGCCGACTTCGACCAGCGGATCCAGACCCACTCCGGCCCGCCCACCCCGGACGACCTGGACGAGCTGCTCAACCGCCGCCGCGACCCCGACTACCTGCTCGCCCACCCGCGGACGATCGCCGCGATCGGCCGCGAGTTCAACGCCCGCGGCCTGTACCCCCACCACGTCGACCTCGGCGGGCAGCAGGTGCCGGCCTGGCGCGGGGTGCCGATCCTGCCGTGCAACAAGATCCCGATCACCAAGGAGAACACCAGCTCCATCCTGGTGATCCGTACCGGTGAGGACAACCAGGGCGTCATCGGCCTGCACCAGAACGGCATCCCGGACGAGTACCAGCCGTCGCTGTCGGTCCGCTTCATGGGCATCGACGAGAAGGCGATCATCTCCTACCTGGTCAGCGCCTACTACTCGGCCGCGATCCTGGTGCCGGACGCGGTCGGCGTCCTGGAGAACGTCGAGATCGCGCACCGCCGCCACTGAGGACGGCCGACAACGGGGCCGGGCCGTAACCGGCCGGCTCGAAGATCGTTTGACCTGATGACGGACGGCCCGCCCCCGGAAGGCGGGCCGTCCGCCTGATCGTGCCTCATCACGTCTGATCGCGCCTGCCCGCGTCCTCCTGCGGGCCGGGCGGATCGCCCTGTTCTGATCCCGTCCCCGGCGACCCGAGAGGTGAGTGGAGCCCATGCCGCAGCGCCGGCAGTCCCGACGGATATCGCTGGACGGCGGTGGGGGTGCGGCCTCCGGTCGGCGGACCAGGCTGATCGGCGCCGCGGTCGGAGTGGTCGCGATGTGCGCCCTGGTCGGCGGCACCTCGGCGTCCGGCACCGAACACCACGGCGGGGAGCAGCAGCACGGCACGACCGTCGACTCCTGCGTCTGCACCGCGACGGACGTGTCGGTGCAGGTCGGGCCGGGCGGGGACGTGAACGTCGGGGTCGACGTGGACGTCCAGGTCGGCGTCACCGTCGCCCCGACGGCCGACGCGCGACACCAGGGGCCCGGGCTCCCGCACCGGCACCACCCTTGCCGCACGCCGAAGGCCGTGCCCGGACCGGCCTCACCACGGCCCTCGGACACCACGGGGGTCCGTCGGCAGCCCGGCCGCCCGGACGACGAGCACGGCGGGTACGGGGGCCACGACGGGGACTGGTGGCACGGGGACTGGTGGCACCACCACCATCACCACCCGCACCCCTGCCCGAGCCCCACGCCGACGCCGACCCCGACGTCGAGCCCCATCCGCACGCCCAGCCCGACGGCGACCCCGACGCCGAGTGCCACGCCGACGCCTTCGCCGACGTCGAAGCCCAGTCCGACTCCGGCACCCGTCCCCACGCAGTCGCCGACCCCCGCGCCGACAACGCCGGCTCCCAGCAGGACACCTGGGCCCACCCCGCCGCCGGCGGCACCCGCGCCGAACCCGCCCGCACCCCCGGCGCCGGCCCCGGTGGCACCCGCGCCCCCACCGGACCCGGTGGCCCCCAGCCCGGACGCGCCGAGCCCGGTGCGCCCGAGCCCGCTGTGGCCGACCCCGGCGGCGCAGCCCGTGTACCACGTGCGGGCGGCGCAGCCGCCGGTCCCGCCGCAGCACCACCACAACGCCCCGGCGACGACCACCATGCTGCTGGTCACCGTGCCCGCCATCCTGGCGGCGGCGGCCCTGCGCCCGGGCCGTGGACGCGGCCGCGGCCGTTCCGGGCGGTCCTGACCGCCCCACCGAGGCGGCCCGCCCCGGCCCCCGGTCCGGCCCTGGAGCCCGACCTGCCTGGCCCGGGGCCGGCCTCGATCCTTTGTTCCGTCACAAGCCGAGCCAGAGAAGGGAGTTCCCATGTCCGAATGGTTGGCGTTGGCCATCGCGATGGCGGCGGCCTGTGCCGTCGTGGTGGCGGTGGTGGTGCTGCGGCACCGCCGGGTGGGCACCGAGAAGAACGTCGACGAGACCCCGGACGTCATCGACTACATCACGATGATGATCGGCGTGGTCTACGCGATCGTCCTCGGCCTCGCCCTCGCGGGTGTCTGGGAGGCGCGCGGCGCCGCCCAGGACGACCTGTTCCGGGAGGCGCAGTCGTTGCAGGAGGTGAGCGACCGGGCGGTGGTCTACCCGGCCGAGTTCCGCGACCAGGTCCGGGCCGACGTGGACGCCTACGTCTCGTACGTGGTGAAGGTCGAGTGGGACTACATGCGCAAGAACGGGGAGATCTCCGACAAGGGCACCGAACTGCTGGACAAGCTGCGGGTGGACGTCGCCACCCGGCCGCCGGCCTCCGAGCTGGAGTCGCAGTCCTACCAGCCGATCATGGACCGGATCAGCCAGGCCGACGACGCCCGCAACTCGCGCGGGCAGAACGCCGGGCCGACCATGCCCGGGGTCGTCTGGTTCGGCCTGATCACCGGTGCCGTGGTGACCGTCGGCATGCTGTTCGCGCTGCAGATCCGGCGCACGCCGAGGGAGTTGATCCTGGCGGGCTGCTTCAGCGCGCTGATCGCGTTCCTGCTGTTCATGATCTGGGACTTCGACGATCCGTTCGGCCGGAGCGTCTCGGTGACCACCCAGCCGTTCGTCGACCTGTTCCCCTCCCTCGGGCTCAAGGGCTGAGCAGGGCCCGCCGAACCTCGCCGAAGCGGGTGGGGGGGGGGGGGGGGGGGGGGGGGGGGGCCCGGGGGGGGGGGGGGCGGGGGGGGGTGTGGTCGCGGGGTGGGGGGGGGGGTGGGGGGGGTTGTCTGTTGCTCTCGGTGAGGGGGGAAGAA
>NZ_JBWKER010000001.1:0-32034 GCF_056435345.1 Kitasatospora sp. NPDC043950 | reverse complement strand
TTTCTCTTCCCCCCTCCCCCCCCCCCTGACCAAAGGTTTACACCATCCCCCCCCACCCCCCCCCTCCCGCTCTCCCCCCCCCCGCCCCCCCCCCCCCCCCCACCGGCGTGCCGGACGTCAGCGCAGGCTGCCGTCCATGGAGTTGAGCAGCGTGCCGGAGGCGTCGTCGTTCTCCAGGGAGAAGGCGAACAGGCCGCCGAGGCCCTTGCTCTTGGTGTAGGCCCCGCGCGCCTGGATGGCCTGCGGGGTGTCGCCGGTCCAGAAGTTGGTGCCGTCGTAGACCCAGCTGCTCTCGGTGACCGGGTCCCAGTGGGTGGTGGCGGCGGTCGGGTTGAGCTCCTTCCAGGCGGCCAGTCCGGCCTCCTGGCTCAGCGGCTTGGCGGCCGTCGGGCCGGTCGCGCTCTGGTACAGGCCGTAGTTGGAGCCGGCCGGGACACCCGTCCAGCCGCGCCAGTAGAACGGGATGCCGAGCACCAGCTTGTTGGCCGGGAAGCCGCCGGGGATGCCGTACTCGGGCAGGCCGGTGGTGTACGCGGCGAGCATGGTGTCGACGTTGTACTTGCGGGTGCCGGGGGTGATCGGCGTGGTCGGGTCGGCCGGGCTGTCGTGCAGCGGGTCCTGGTGGTTGGTCGGGCCCTTGGCGTCCCAGGCGCCGTGCATGTCGTAGGACATGACGTCGGCGTAGTCGAGGTAGTTGCCGATCTTGTCGGTCTCCAGCTGGGCGATCTTGTCCTGGCCGCTGGGCAGGGCGGCGGACAGCAGGTAGCGCTTGCCCTGGGCGGAGCCGAGCGCGTCCAGCTGGGTGCGGAACTCCTTGAGCAGGAGGGTGAAGTTCTGCTTGTCGGCGGGGGAGTAGTGGTTGCCGGTGTGGCCGCCGGCCGAGCCCGGGTACTCCCAGTCGAGGTCGACGCCGTCGAAGATGCCGGCTGCCGTGGCCGCGCCGCCGGAGGCGTCGCCCGCGACGCCGGTCGGCAGGTTCCCCTTGAGGAACATGTCGACACAGGAGGAGACGAAGGTCTTCCGGGAGGCGTCGGTGGCGGCCGCGTCGGAGAAGTACTTGGAGTACGTCCAGCCGCCGATCGAGATGGTGAACCGCAGGTTCGGGTACTTGGCCTTGAGCTGGCGCAGCTGGTTGAAGTTGCCCTTGAGCGGCTGCTCCCAGGTGTCGCTGCTGCCGTCCACGCTGGTGCCGGAGTTGTAGTCGGACTGGTAGTCGGCGTAGGCGTCGCCCGCGCCGTCACCGGCGTTGGGGTTGTTCTCGTTGGTCGAGTCGGAGGCCTTCACCGCCTGGAAGCAGGTGAGCTTGGTGGGGTCGATGTTGGCGAACGCGTAGTGGATGACGTCCAGCTTGCCCGCGGCGCCGCTGGTGTCGACGTTCTTCGGGTAGTACGCGTTCTCGTAGACGCCCCACTGGTCGAAGTAGGCCGAGCGGACGGGCTGTTGCGCGGGGGCGGCGGCCGTCGTGGTGCTCACCGCGGCGGACTGGGCGGAGGCGTGGGAGCCGGAGTAACCCTGGACGCTGAAGGTGTACGCCTTGCCGGGCAGCAGCGAGCTGACGGCGACGGAGGTGCCCATCGAGGTGGCGACCAGCTGGCCGTTGGACCACACCTTGTAGGCGATCGGGCCGTCGCCGGTGGTCAGGGTGGAGGGCTGCCAGGTGAGCACCACGGCGCCCGCGGTGACCTTGGTGACGGCGACGCCGGTGGGCGTGGTGACCTTGCCGTCCCCGGCCGGGCCGCTGGCGGTGGCCGTCGCGGTCGGGCTGCCGGATCCGGTGGGGCTGCCGCTGGCCGTCGGACTGCCGCTCGCGGTGGGGCTGCCGGACGCGGTCGGACTGCTGGACGCGGTCGGGCTGGTGGAGGCCGTCGGGCTGCCGCTCGCGGTCGGGCTGCCGGTGGAGGTGGGCCCGGCCGGGCCGGTCAGGCTGAGGTCGTCGGCGTAGTAGGCGCCGGTGCCGTACCAGCCGTGGGTGAAGACCGTCACCGAGGTGGTGGTGGCGCCGGTGGTGAAGGTGGTGCTCAGCTGGTTCCAGCCGGTGCCGCCGGGTGTCCAGACCGAGGAGTTGACGCCCGTCCCGGTGGCGCCGAGGTAGACGTAGCTGCCCTGGACGAAGCCGGACAGGGTGTACGTGGTGTTCGGCTGGACGGTGACGGTCTGCTGGCACTGCGCGGTGTCGGAGGCCGAGGCCGCGCCGCTGAGCGCGTAACTCCCGCCGTGCACCGGGGTGGTGACGACGGAGCCGTTGGCGCAGGTCCAGCCGGTCAGGGTGCCGGCCTCGAAGTCGCCGTTGGCCAGCAGGTTCACCGGGGCGGCCGAGGCGGGGCTGAGGGTCAGGGCGAGGGCGGCGCCGCTGGTGCTGAGCGTGGCGGCGAGGGCCAGGGCCATGGCCCGTCTGCGCGGGGCGGTCCGGTGCCCGGCGGCCTGGGCGGGCCGTGCGGGCATGACGCGGTCGTGCATGCGGTTGTCCTCCGGATGTGTGGGGGTTCCGGCGGTGCGTGGCCCGGGGTGGGCCGGGGGAGCCGCCCGGGCGCTGTGGGGGCGCGCGGGCAGGTGGAGCGTGCCGACGTACGGACGGCGGGCGCGGCGGGTCGGCTGACCCGCTCGCGTCACGACATCACAGATTGGACTGGACCAATATTCGCCGTCAAGGGTGTCCGCCCGCTGGACCGTTCCGGGCCGCCGACGCCCGGGCCCGGTAGGTTGACCGCTGCGGAGCAGGCCCGCCGAACGGAGGACTCGCGATGGACAGCCAGGACTGGGACGACCGCTACGCCGCGACCGAGCTGGTGTGGGGCGCCGAGCCCAACCGCTGGGTGGTCCGCGAACTGACCGGCCTCACCCCGGCCCACGTCCCCGGCCACGCCCTCGACCTGGCCGCCGGCGAAGGCCGCAACGCCATCTGGCTGGCCGGCCGGGGCTGGGAGGTCACCGGGCTGGACTACTCCGCCGTCGCCCTGGAACGTGCCGAGCGGCTCACCGCCGACCTGCCCGACGAGGTCGCCGACCGGCTCACCTGGCGGCACGGCGACGCCCGCACCTTCGAGGCCCCCGCCGCCGGCTACGACCTGATCCTGATCGCCTACCTCCAGGTCCCCGCCCGGGACCGGCGGGCCGCGCTGCGCCGCGCCGCCGCCGCGCTCGCTCCCGGCGGCACCCTGCTGGTGGTCGGGCACGACCTGAGCAACCTCACCGAGGGCGTCGGCGGCCCGCAGGACCCGGCCGTGCTGTTCACCCCGGAGGACGTCCTCGCCGACCTCGCGGACCGCGGCCTGCGCACCGTCCGGGCCGAACGGGTGCACCGGACGGTCGGCCCGGAGCCCGGGCACAAGGGCGAGGGCGACGGCGTCGCGGTCGACGCGCTGGTGCGCCTGGAGCGGGGTGCCGAGTGACGGGGGACCGAGTGATGGAGCACCGAGTGGCGGGGGACCAGGTGACGGGGGGCCGAGTGATGGAGCACCGAGTGGCGGCGCGGCCGGCCCGGCGCACCCTGCTCACCGGCCTGGCGATCGCCGCTCCGGTGCTGCTGGCGGGTTGCTCGGCCTCCTCCGGCAAGGCCGGCAAGAAGGCGGGCAAGGAGGCCGGCGCGGCCAGGGCGAGCGACGCGGGCGGCGAGGCCCTGGTGATGATCATCCGGCACGGCGAGAAGCCGGACGGCGGCCACCCGGGACTGGACGAGAACGGCGGCCACGACGGCAAGTCCCTCACCGAGCGCGGCTGGTCCCGCGCCCGGGCGCTGCCCACCTTGTTCGCCCCGCCCGCGCCCGGCCTGCGCACCCCCGCCCGGATCCTCGCCGCCGCCGACCAGGGCCCACTGGCGGGGGCGCACCGGATGCGGCAGACCGTCACCCCGCTCGCCGCCAAGCTCGGGCTGACCGTTGACACCGGGTACGCCGAGTCCCAGGAGACCGCCCTGGCCGGCGCCGCCCTGGCCGGGCCCCAGCCGGTACTGATCTGCTGGGAGCACTCGCGGATCCCGCGGATCGTCGAGGCGCTCGGCGCCGCCGGCAGCGGCGCACCCGCCACCTGGCCGGACCGCTTCGACCTGGTCTGGGTGTTCGCCCGCCCGGCCGGCGGAGCCTGGACCTTCCAGGAGGTCCGCCAGCACCTGCTGGACGGCGACGCCTGATCCGCCTGCGGGCGTACGCGATGTGACGAAGCGTCAACTAGCTTGTGGGTCATGAGGACTCGCACGTTCTTCGCCGCCGCGGCCGTCACAATGCTGCTGCTGTCCGGCTGCGCCGAATCCGGCTCCGAGGACGGGCCGCAGCCCCGGCCGACCCGGGCCGGCGGCGCGCCGCCGACCGGGGGCGAGCGCCGGGCCGACGGCGCCGAGCTGCTCTACCGGGCCGAGGGTGGCCGCAGCGCCCAGAACCCCGCCTTCGCCCCGGACGGCCGCTCGGTGCTGCTGACCGAGTTCAGCGAGGGCTACAACAAGGGCGCCGCCGCCCTCGGGGTGCTGCCGCTGGACGGCGCCCGCGCGCCGCAGAAGGTCCTGGAGGATCCTGACAAGGCCGCCGTCAACCTCCCGGGCACCAGCTGGAACGCCGCCACCGGCGCCTTCACCTTCGCCACCGACCGGGAGTCCGGCCACGACGAGGTCTGGCTGATGACGCCCGGCGGCAGCCCCGAGCGGGTCACCCGGCACGAGGACGGCAGCGGCTACAGCGAGCCGAGCTTCTCCCCGGACGGCGCGTGGATCGTCTTCCAGCAGAGCTGGGAGCCGGAACACGCCGCCGTGCACGGCGACGACGCCGAACAGGACTCGCTCTGGAAGGTCCGCCGCGACGGCGGCGCCCCCCTCCGGCTGGTCGACGGCAAGGGCACCGGCACCGACAACCGGCAGCCGAACTGGTCGCCCCGGGGCGACCGGATCGTCTTCCAGCGGCGCGCCGCCGGCGGCGAGAACTGGGCGCTGTGGACGGTCGGCGCGGACGGCACCGGCCTGCGCCAGGTCACCGACGTGCAGGGCGAGCACACTGATCCCACCTGGTCCCCGGACGGCCGGTACCTGGTGTTCTCCTCCAACCTCGGCAACCTGCCGAACGCCCAGGTCTTCGTGGTCGCGGCCGACGGCGGACGCCCCGTCCGGGTGACCGGCGACGACGGCTCGTACGACGGCGCGCCGAGCTGGTCCCCGGACGGGAAGTGGATCGCCTTCGAGTCCGCCCCGGGCGGCGAGGCCAACCCCGCCGCCCTCTGGCGCATCCCCGCGCCCGCGCTCTAGCTCACCGTCACCGTCACCACCGAGTACTGCACGACGGTCAGCGGCACGCTGACCGTCGCTCCCGTGACGGTGTACGGGACGGGCTTGGGCGTCGGGTCGGTGCCGTCCGGGGTGGCGACGGTGACGGCCGTGACGGCGGCGCCGACCGGGAGGGCGTAAGAGAGCGTGCAGTTGGCGGGCGTGGTGCGGAAGGCCGCCGGGGTGTTGCCGAAGTTGGTGAAGTTCACCAGGTGGACGACGGCGTCGTTGCCGAGCCGCCGCGCGTCCAGGAAGATCCGGGGGTCCCCGGCCAGGGTGACGGCGGGCGGTGCGGACTGGCGGACGGGGGCGAGCAGTTGGTCGGCCGAGGCCTGGTCGGTCTTGGTGAGGTAGCTGAGTCCGGCCCGGTTGCGGACGTACCAGCAGGTGCCGCTGCCGTAGGCGTTCTGCTTGCCGGCCGGCAGCGGGCTGCCCCGGCGCAGCCCGAGCACGTCGGAGAGCGCGAACTCGGCGCGCTGGCCGCCCAGTTCGTCGAGCGCGGTGGGAGCCGGGCCGGTGATCACGATCGTCCCGCCGGCCGCGACGAACCCCCGCAGCACGGCCGCCTCGGCGTCCGAGACAGCCTGGAGGTCGGGCAGCAGCAGCACCTTGAACCGGGCCAGGTCGGCGGCGGCCAGGCCGGGGCTGGGCACCGTGTCGAACGGGATGTGCGCGTACACCAGCGCCTTCACCGCGCCCCGGAACTCGCCCAGCCAGGGGACGGAGGCGCAGCTCTGCTCCGGGTCGTCGCCGCCCCACCAGTCGCTGATCCCGGCCGGCGCGGTCGCGTTGACGTACATCCCGATGCCCGCGCCCGGGCTGACGTAGTCCCGGGACGGGCTGGAGTGGTAGACGCCGACCTGGGCGGCCGAGGCGGCGTTGTAGAGCCGCTCCTGGTTGGTCTGGACGAAGCGGTACATCCGGGCGCGCATCGCCGCGTCCACGGTGTCGTTCTTGTACGGCGTCTTCACCTCGTAGGGGTTGCAGCCGGCCGCGATCAGCTGGGACATCACCAGCGAGGCGTCGTCGGCCTGCCAGCCGTAGGAGAACGCCCAGGCGGGCTTGGTGCCGCTGGCGCCGCGCGCGTACTTGTACATCGAGATGAGACAGACCCAGTCGGAGGCGGTGGCGTGCCGCATGCCGTCGTAGTTGCCGAGGATGTCCACCTCCCAGACCTGGCTGACGGCGCCCTCGGCCTGGCGCAGGTAGCCGCCGTCCAGGCCGATCGAGGTGGCGTAGCGGTAGTCCATCGAGACGGTCTCGACGAAGGTGACCAGGTCGGGGTTGACCGCGCGCCCGGCGGCGGCGATGTCGAGCTGGAACTGGAGCAGGTTGCGGTGGCGCCATTCGAGGTAGCGGCGGAACGCCGGGTCGGCGAAGTCGGCGGCCTTGGGCAGGGCGAGGCCGGTGTCGGCCTTGAAGGCGGCCGCGCCCCAGGTGGAGGCGTCGCACCAGGAGAGCACGCCGTCGAAGTAGATCGGGACGTCCGGCCAGATGCCGTCCACACCGGTGGCGGCCACGCCCTTGATCCGCTTGAGGTAGTAGTCCCGCCAGGGCGAGTTGGGGCTGAGCCAGACGCTCTCGTCGCCCGGGTCGACCCAGACCACCACGCTGCCGTAGAACACGTTGGGCTTTCCGGCGAGGTCGCGCTGGACCCAGGCGCCGCCCTGGTCGTTCTTGTAGAACGAGCGGCCCTTCTCGCCGCCGGGGGAGATCAGCTCCAGGGAGGGGTAGTACATGACGACCTTGAGGCCGGCGGCGTGCGCCAGGCCGGTGAAGGTCTTCACCTCGGCCATGTGGGCCGCGAACTCGGCGTCGGTGAGCCAGTTGGAGAGCAGGGTGTCGAGTTCGATGACGCTGACGTTCTGCGCCTTGAGGGCGTCGACGGCGCTCTGCATGTCGGCGGGCTCGTTGAAGGTGCCGTCGCCGACGCGGGCGAACCGGGCCCAGTCCGGCCAGGGTTGCGCCGTGGCGGCGCCGCCGCCGGGGAGGGTGGCGGGCACGGACTCCGGTACGGGCGCGGGCGCGGGTTCCGGGGCGGCGGCCCAGGCCTGGCCGCCGGGCAGCAGCCGGACGGCGGCGAGCGCGCCGCCGGTGCCCAGGCCGGCCCGCAGCAGGCGGCGGCGGCCGAGGCGCGAGGTGGTGGCGGCGGTGGCGGGTGCGGGCGGTGTTCCTTCGTGCTCGGACATGGTGGTCCCCCCAGCGTGGGTTGGCGGATCACGGGAACGTGCGCGGAACGCTCGGTGCGTCGGCGGCCGTTCTCCCGGTCGGCGGCGCCTCCGAGCTGACCCTAGTCCGCAGGCCGCCCGCCTGTTCGGCCCCTGCTCGCGGCTACGCCAGACGTCGGAATCGCCGGTTGCCAGGTTGGCCGAGCCGGATTGCGCGCCGCCCCGCGCAAGCTCCTCCCCGGGGCGCTTGACAGTGTGCAGACCGCCCCCGGTGGTGACGGCGGGGGGAGTGCGGGGTAGGGGTGCTGGGAGCGCGCCGGTCGGATGATCATAGATGTTCGACAGTGCTGTAGATTCACGGCACGGAGCGGCGGCAGGGACGAGGAGGGCACGATGAGCGTTTCGCTGGCCAAGGGGCAGAAGATCAGCCTGGAGAAGCCGGGCGGCGGTCAGCTGAGTGTGGTCCGGATGGGCCTGGGCTGGAAGGCCGCGCAGCCCAAGGGCTTCTTCGCCAAGCTGCTGGCCGCCGGTCGGGAGATCGACCTGGACGCCTCGGCGGTGCTGTTCTCCCAGGGGCGGCCGGTGGACGTGGTCTTCTTCCAGCACCTCAACAGCAATGACGGTTCCGTCCGGCACAGCGGCGACAACCTGGTCGGCGGCGCGGGCGACGCGACCGACGACGAGTCGATCACCGTCGACCTGACCAAGATGGCCGCCGAGGTCGACCAGATCCTCTTCACCGTCAACTCCTTCACCGGCCAGACCTTCCAGGAGGTCGAGGCGGCCTTCTGCCGGCTGGTCGACGAGCAGACGGGCGCCGAGCTGGCCCGGTACACGCTCACCGGGGGCGGCCCGTACACCGCGCAGATCATGGCCAAGGTGCAGCGCACGCCCGCCGGTTGGCAGATGACCGCGATCGGGCAGCCGGCCAGCGGGCGGACCTTCCAGGACCTGATGCCGGAGCTGGTCAAGCACCTGTGACCCGGCCAGGGGCCGGCCCGCCGTGGCCGGCCCCGTCCGCTTCCCCCGCCGCAGCCCCGGGAGTCAGCGCGTTTCGAGGTCGCGGCGCCGGAACCCGGCCAGCGCCAGGGCGATCAGGGCGGCCGCGACCAGGGTGAGCGCCGCGAGCGGCGTCCAGTCCATGGCAGCCGCCGGGAGCCGGGGCACCTGCCCGAACGGGGAGAGCCGGTCCAGGCCCGCGGGGAGCTTCAGCAGCGGGCCCAGGTACCCGATCACGAACGCGTACGCCGGCACCAGCCAGGCCAGCTGCGTCGCCCGGGGCAGCCAGCCGTACACGGCGGCGGCGAACCCCACCGTCACCCACTGGGCGGGCGCGAACGCCAGGGCCGCGCCGACCAGTCGAGGGAACGCGCCGGCGTCACCGGTGGACAGCGCCCCGGCCAGGCCGAAGCCCACCCCCGCCGCGAGCAGCACCGCGGTCGAGCCCAGCAGCGCCGCCGCCAGGTGCCCGCCCAGCCAACCGGACCGGGACACCCCGGTGGCCAGCACCGGCTCGGCCCGCCCGGCGCTCTCCTCGGCGCGCGGGCGCAGCGTCGCCAGCACCGCGTAGACCGCGCCGACCACCGCCACCACCAGCAGGGTCATCGCGGCGAAGGAGTCGGTGAGCGAGCGGCCGCCGAGCCGGGCGAGGGCCTCCTTCAGCTGGTCGACGTCCTTGACCATCGCGTCGGCGCCGCCCAGCAGTGACCCGTACATCGCGCCGAGCAGCAGCAGCGCGACCGCGAAGCCGCCCAGCAGGCCGCGGTGCAGGCGTAGGGCGAGGCCGAGCGGGGTGCCGAGGGCGGGGCGGGCGGTGGGCGGCCCCGGGCGGGCGGCGCGGAGCCCGGCGCCCACGTCCCGTCGGGTGCTCAGCGCGAAGCCGGCCACCCCGGTGACGGCGGCCAGGGCGAGCGCGGGCAGCAGCGGCCACCAGCGGTCGTCCACGAAGGGGTAGCTGCGCTGGAGCCAGCCGATCGGGGAGGCCCAGGAGAGCCCGTTCGACCCGGCGTCCCCGGCGGCGCGCACCGCGTAGGCGGCGCCGAGCACCGCGAGGGCCAGCCCGGAGGCCGTCCGGGCGTGCGCGGTGACCTGGACGGCGACGGCGGCGACCGCCGCGAACAGCAGTCCGGCGGCGGTGGTCGCGGCCCCGAACAGCAGCACGCCGCCGGTGCCGAGCCCGGGGACGCCGAGGGCGGGCAGCCCGGCGGCGAGCAGCAGGCCGAGCGCGAGGTCGGCGACGACTGCGGCGCCGAGGGCGGCCGCGAGCTGGGCGTGCCGGCCGACGGCGGCGGAGCGGACCAACTCGGCCCGCCCGCTCTCCTCCTCGGCCCGGGTGTGCCGGGTGACGGTCAGCACGCTCATCAGCCCGGCCAGCACCGCCAGCAGGCCGAGCAGCCGGTGGCCGAGCATGGCGCCCCAGGTGTAGTCGGCCAGGTAGTGCCCGGGGCCGGTCATGGCGAGGACGGCCGGGCCGGCGGAGGCGTGGGCGATCGAGGCGCGGTCGGCGGCGGTCGGGTAGAGGGTGTGCACGCTGTTGGCGCTGGCGAGGGTGAGCAGGCCGAGGCCGAGCACCCAGGCGGGGAGGCGGAGCCGGTCACGGCGCAGGGCGAAGCGGAGCAGCGTGGCGGTGCCGGCCAGGGTGGTGCGCGGGCGGGGCGGGCGCGGGGCCGTGGCGGGCGCGCTGGTCGCGGTGGTGGTGGCGGTCATCGGGCGGCCTCGCCGTCGACCGGGTGCCCGTTGGCGGCCAGCTCGTCGCCGTAGTGGCGCAGCATCAGTTCCTCCAGCGTGGGCGGGTGGCTGACCAGGCTGCGCAGCCCGGCCTCGCCGAGGCGGCGGACGGCGGCGTCGAGGTGGGCGCCGTCCACGGCGAAGCGCACCCGGGCGCCCTCGGTGCGGACGGCGTGCACGCCCTCCAGCGTCTCCAGCCCGGTGACGGGGCGGTGGGTCTCGGCCTCGACCGTGGTGCGGGTGAGGTGGCGCAGTTCGCCGAGGCTGCCGGTCTGCACCACCCGGCCGTGGCGGATGATGCTGACCCGGTCGCCGAGCTTCTCCACCTCGTCCAGGATGTGGCTGGACAGCAGGACGGTCCGCCCCTGCCGCCGGGCCTGGAGGACGACGTCCTGGAAGACCACCTCCATCAGCGGGTCGAGGCCGGAGGTCGGCTCGTCGAGCAGCAGCAGTTCGGCGTCGGAGGCGAGCGCGGCGACGATGGCGACCTTCTGCCGGTTGCCCTTGGAGTAGCTGCGGCCCTTCTTGGTGGGGTCGAGGTCGAAGCGCTCGATCAGCTCGTCGCGGCGGCGGCGGTCGAGCCGGCCGCGCAGCCGGGAGAGCAGGTCGATGGCCTCGCCGCCGGTGAGGTTGGGCCACAGTTCGACGTCGCCGGGGACGTAGGCGAGGCGGCGGTGCAGTTCGACGGCGTCGTGCCAGGGGTCCTTGCCGAGCAGCCGGGCGCTGCCGCCGTCGGCGCGCAGCAGACCGAGGAGCACCCGGATGGCGGTGGACTTCCCGGCGCCGTTGGGTCCCAGGAATCCGTGCACCTCGCCGGTCTCGACGGTGAGGTCGAGGCCGTCCAGCGCGGTGGTCCGGCCGAAGGTCTTGCGGAGGCCGGTCAGAGCGATTGCCTTCGTCATGCTGCTGAAGCTACCGTAGTTTCAGAAAAACGTGAATATTGGGAAGGCGTTAAAGTTCAGTCGAGTTGTTGATCACCGGAGAGGGGAAGGCGCGCGTGGTGGAGCGGGAAGCGGAGAAGGAGCGCGACGAGCAGGCGGTGTCGGACTTCGTCGAACGGTTCGCGGCCGAGCTGGTGGCCGCGGGCATGGGCCGGATGCCGGCCCGGCTCTTCTCCTGCCTGATGGCCGAGGAGAGCGGCGTCCTGACCTCCGCCGAGCTCTCCGAACGGCTGCGGATCAGCCCGGCCGCGGTGTCCGGCGGGATGCGTTACCTCACCCAGATCGGCCTGGCCGCCAAGGAGCGCGAGCCGGGCTCGCGGCGCGACCGCTACCGGGTGCTGAACGACGTCTGGTTCGAGTCGCTGACCCGGCGCGACGAGTACCTGCTGCGCTGGGTGCGGGTGCTCAGGGAGGGCGAGGCCACCGTCGGCGCGGGCACCGTCGCGGGGGAGCGGCTGGCGGAGAGCGCGGCCTTCTTCGCGTTCATGGTGGACGAACTGCACGGGATGCTCGCGCGGTGGCGGGTGCACCGGGCGACGCTGGGTCCGGGGGCGCTGCCCAGGGCCGGGGCCGGGTCGGATCCGGCGTAGGTCTCGGTCCAGCTCTCGGTCTCGAGCTCGGTCTCGGGAGCTTGGTGCGGCGGGGTGGGGAACGCGGAAGGCCCGCACCAGGGGTGCGGGCCGTCGGCGGATGGGGCGGTGTCAGCGGGTCGGCGGGGCGGCCGAGGGGGAGAGGCCTGCGCTGGGGGTCGTGCTCGGGGCGGCGGAGGAGGGGGTGCCGCCCGGGGTGGGAGTGCCGCCGGGGGTCGGCGTCGCCGTGGCGCACCCGGGGGCGGCCGGGGTGCCGGACGGCGTGCCGGTCGGGGTGGCCGTCGGGGACGGGCTGCCCGTCGGGGTGGTCGTGGCCGTCGGGCTCGGGCAGTCGGTGGGCGTTCCGGTCGGCGTCGTGGTCGGCGTCGTGGTGGGGGTGCCGGACGGCGTGCCGGTCGGGGTGGCCGTCGAGGACGGGGTGCCCGACGGAGTGGTCGACGGCGTGCCGGACGGCGTGGCCGGCGCGGTCGACGGCGGTGTGGTGCCGGGCGTGCCCGTCGGGGTGGTGCTCGGGTCCGTCGTCGGCTGCGCGGAGGAGGACGGCGTCGGGGCCGGCGAGGTCGGCTGTGCGCTCGGCGAGGGCTGCCCGCCCGGGGGCGGGGTGGTCCCGGGGGCGCTCGGCGTCCCGGGGGTGGCGCCAGGAGTCGTCCCGGTCGGCGGCAGCAGCGGCGCGAGCGGCAGGAGCGGGGAGGGCAACGAGGCCGGCGGGGTCGAGGAGGCCGGGCGGTTCGGCACGGTGGTGACGCTGCCGCTGCCGTAGTGCGCCATCCAGTTGCGGACCGTCCGCAGGTACTCGCCCGAGTTGTTGTAGCTGAGGATCGCCCGGTCGAGCTGCGCCGGGTCGGCGAGGTCGCGCCCGCCCGCGCACAGGTAGCGGGCGGCGCTCTCGGCGGCGTCGAAGATGTTGTTCGGGTCGGCCTTGCCGTCGCCGTTGGCGTCCGTGCCCCAGGTCGCCCAGGTGGAGGGGATGAACTGCATCGGCCCGACGGCGCGGTCCCAGCGCGCGTCGCCGTCGTAGCGCCCGCCGTCGCTGTCGGGTATCGCGGCGAAGCCGTTGCCGTCCAGCGCCGGACCGAGGATCGGGGTGAGGGTCGTCCCCGTCGCGTCCACCTGGCCGCCGTTGGCCTGGCCGGATTCGACCTGGCCGATCGCGGCCAGCAGTTGCCACGGCAGGTGGCAGCCGGGCGAGCGCTGTGCGGCCGAGGCCTCGGCCTGGCGGTAGGCGGCGAGCACGGTCGCGGGCAGGGCCGGGCCGGTGGCGGCGAAGGGGCCGGCGGCGGGCGCGCCGGGCACCGTGCCGGGCGGCTGCGGCAGTTGGACGGTGCCGCCGCCGTCGGCCGGGACGCCGGTGCCGAAGGCGCCGCCGGCGCCGCCGGTCGGGCTGCCGCCGGGCTGGGAGGCGGAGGCGTCCGGCGACGTCACGGCGTCGGCGGCCGCGACCGGGGCGAGCCCGAAGCCCGTCACCTGGGAGCCCGTCAGTGCGGCGAGTGCGGTGAAGGCCGCAGCCGTCCCCGTGACCCGCTTGCCGAGCCGCAGCCCGCGCCCGCCCTGCACCTTGCCGAACCTCGCCGTCATACCGTGCCCCTCCCCGTAGCCGTCCCGACCCTGCCGGAACGGATGAACCGTCGTCATCGTGCCTGCCGCCGGACGGCGGCTCCCGCCGTCGCAACGATTAGTATCACGACGGTCTGACGCGACAGGGGTGGCCGGAGGTTGCCGCGGCCCGGCGCCGACATCGAATACCGCAGGTCAGCAGGGGTGGGGGAATGCCCGCTCGGGCTCGGGCCGGGACTCGATCCGCGTCGCGGCCAGGCTGGCCGACGGCCCGGCCGGGTAAGGGAGTTGGGGTGCGTGCGCGTCCGCCACGGGTTCCGTCCGCGGGCCCGGTGGCGGCACCGGAGGGCTGTGCGGGTCGAGCTTCTGCGGTATCTCCCTTTCCTGCCAAGGGAGTTGGCCGGGGGCGTGCCGGTGGTGGGCCGGGCGTGCAGGGGCCCGGACCGGCGGTCCGGGGCGCGGGGGTGGTGCGTGCGCGTCGTTCCGGGCTCCCCGGCGGCGCCCGCTACTGACCCTCCTGACCTGCGTGGATGTCCGCCGCCGGGCGGGCGTTTCCCTACCAGGGCGGGCGTGCGGACACCAGGGGGCGGCCCCAACTCGCCCCTGGACGGGTGACGTTCTGGTGAAAAGGGCATGCCAGGAATCTCCGCCCGGCATGCTGTGCCCCGTGACCATGCGGATGGAGGCCCGGACTGTGAGCGCGAACCTGCCCGAGACCGTCGCCGAGGGAGCGGTCGTCCTTCCGGCCCCCCCTCGGGCGGTCGACGACCTGGCCCGCGACCTGACCCAGGCCGCGGCCGCCGTCCGGGCGGTCTCGCGGGTCGCCCGCAGCGGTGGGGACCTCGCCGTCGCCGCGTACACCGCGGTGGTGTGCACCGGGCGTTCGGCCGCCCGCGTACTGGAGGAGGCCGCCGCCTGGTGCCGGCAGGCCCCCGGGGCCGAGGTGCACTCGCTCGCCTGGGCCCGGGTGCCGGGGCACCGCGAGGACGTGGACGAGTACCGCGTCACCCTCGCCGTCAGCTTTCCCGACGACGAGACCGGCGAGCACCTCGGCGACACCCATCGCGCCCGCCGGTGAGGAATCCGTAGGATGATCCCCATGGGTGATGGGGACACGAAGCAGCTGACGGGCGACCAGGCGCAGGACGCGACGGACGACGGCCCGCGAGAGCTCTCGCGGGCCGCCGCCGTGGCCGTGACGGTGCTCGCCGCCCTCTGCGGCGCCGCCGTCCTGCTGGCCGTCTTCCACTGGCTGGGCTGGAGCGTCCCCTGGGTCGGCTGGATCGTCGCCAAGGCCGGCATCAAGCTCGCCGTCGGGGGCTTCGCCGGGCTCGCCGCCGCCTTCGCCTGGCTCCGGTCGCGGCTGGGGCGTGCGGCGAGCGACTCGCGGTCCTGACGGCGATCCAGGGCCTGTCCGGGCCGGCCGTGCGTCAGCCGGAACGGCCCAGCAGCATCATGAAGAGCGCGTAGTTCGGGATCCGGCTGACCGCGGTGTTCGACAGCGAGAGGAACTTGCCGTCCTTCTTGACCACCAGGTAGCCGTTGACCACGCTGATCGACTTGATGTCGGACCAGGGCACCAGACCGCGCTTCACCGTGCGCAGACCGGCCGAGCTGACCAGCAGGTCGCCGAAGGCCAGTTCCCCTCCGTCCGCCAGCGAGGCCCGGGCCCCGGACAGTTGGGTGGCCGCGACGTAGTGCGCGGCGACCTCGCCCAGTTCCGCCCACCTGCCCAGCTGGGTGCCCCTGTCCCCGCCGCTGAGCTTGGCGCGCCGCGGGTCGCGGTACTTGCCGTCGATCGTGAACGTCTCCCCGTCGTCCCGGATGAACCGGTAGGAGAAGTCCGTTTCGGTGTAGATGTTGTGCGAGTAGTGGGCGACGGTCGCCTGCATCACGGTCGAGACCTCGTCCCAGCGGAAGACCGTGAGCTCCAGGCCCCCGCCCTCGTGCACCAGGCCGTGGTCGAAGTGGTAGACCCGGAGCTTCTCCTCCTCGCGCGGCTTGCCGAACAGCCGTGTCTTCGTCAGCACCAGGAAGCACTGGCGCAGCAGGCCGAGGCCGGCCTGCTGCGCCTGCTCGGCCACTGCGGCGGTGATCTGGGTATCCGTGGTCTCGACGACCTTCACCATGGGCTCGCTCCTGTGTATGGCGACTACGGCCATGGCTGTATTCCCCGGAGCCGGGGGACGTGAGGCACAACAGCGGCCGCCCGCTCGGGCTTTCGCAGTCTTTCGGCCAGTCGCGGGCCGCCTGCTGGACGAACGCGCCCCGAGGGGCGCCGGCACGGCGGGGCGTCGACCCGTGACGGTCGGCGCCCCGCCGTGCCTCACCCGACGCGCGCCCCGACGGCCGCGGTCGAGCGGCCGGGCACTCAACCCGCCTGCGGGGTGGGGCAGACGAGGTCGCGCTCGGGGGCGCGGCCGCCCAGCAGGTAGCTCTCGACGACGTCGGTGACGCAGGAGTTGGCGGTGGGGTACTGGCCGTGGTCGCCGCTCCCGGTGACGGTCACCAGCTTGGAGCCGCGCAGCGCGCGGTGCGCGCCGAGCGCGGCCTCGTAGTACGTCGCCGGGTCGTGCACCGAGTTGAGCATCAGCACCGTCGGCAGGTGGGCGCCGGTCACCTTGACCTTGGGGGCGGGCGCGGTCGGCCAGGCCGCGCAGACCGCGCTGAAGGCCAGCGTGCGCGCGCCCGCCAGCGGATAGCGCGCGGTGTTCTCCGCGCCGCGCTGGACCCAGGTGTCCATGTCCTTGGTCCACGGGGTGTCGTTGCAGGTCACCGAGAAGTACTCGGCGAGGAACTCCGGGCTGAGGTACTGGCCGAACAGCCGCCCGGCCATCGTCCTGGCCGCGGGGTCGGCCCCCTGCCAGTCGTCGACGGCGGTCAGGGCCTGGGCGAGGAAGGGGAAGGTGTCCCGCTCGTAGATCGCGCTGATCGCGCCGTTGTCCAGCTGGTTCGGGCCGATCGTCAGGGAGCCGTCGACGATGGGCTGGTCGTGCAGCGCGGCGCGCCGCTGCTCCCAGTGCGCCTGCACCTCCTCGGGGGTGGAGCCCCAGTGGTAGGTGGCGTCGCGGGCCGCCAGCCACGGCACGAAGTCCTCGTCGAAGCGGCGCTGGAAGCTCATCGGCTGGCCCAGTTCGAACTTCTCCCAGGTGCCGTCGAAGCCGATGTTGCTGTCCAGGATCATCCGCTCGACCCGGTGCGGGAAGAGCGTCCCGTAGTAGGCCCCGATCATCGAGGCGTAGGAGGGGCCGAAGTAGCTGAGCTTCTGCTCGCCGAGCAGGCCGCGGAACAGGTCGATGTCGTGGGCGGTCTGCTCGGTGTTCAGGTAGGGCAGCAGGTCGCCCGTGCGCTCCTGGCAACTGGCGGCCAGCTTCTTGGAGTTGGCGACCACCCGGTCGATCGCCGCCGGGGACTGGTCGCGGAAGTCGCCGGCCAGGAAGTCCTGGAACTCCTCCGGCGTCTGGCACACGGCCCGGGTGCTCTCGCCGACCCCGCGCTGGTCGAAGCCCACGATGTCGTACGCGGCGCCGACGGCCGGGGCGGCCGTGGCCAGGTTCGCCGGGCGCAGCAGGCCCGACGCGCCGGGGCCGCCGGCGGCCATCAGCAGCGTGCCCTTGCGCTTGGCCGGGTCGCCGGCGCGGTGCCGGGAGACGGCGATCGTCACGTCGGCGCCGGCGTCGGCGTGGTGCCAGTCGCGCGGGGCGGTCATGGTGGCGCAGTCCAGCGCCGGCTGCTTGGCGCAGGGCTGCCAGGCGAGGGTCTGGTGGGTGTAGCGGGCGGGGGCGACCTCGGCGTCGCCCGGGTTCCGGCCGGCGTCCGGGGCGGCGCTGGCGGTGGCCGGTACGGCGAGGCCGGCCAGGACGGCGGCGGCGACGGCCAGGGCGGCGCGCCGGGTGCGGGAGGCGGTGGCGCCGGCCGCCGGGGTGTGCGAGGCGGTGGTGTTCGGCGCGGTGGTGCTCGGCGTGATGGGGTGCGAGGCCGTGGTGTTCGATGCGTTGGTGTTCACGGGAATGATCCTGTCCGAGCTCGCCCTGACGGTCGATCATGCGGGGTTCCGTGTCCGGGGTGGTGCTGGGTACACCCCGGACACGGAGGATCGCCCCAGGTCAGTAGGCGGCGGTGAAGCGGGTGCGGCGGTGCGCGGGCTGCTCGGCCTCGTCGAGCAGGGCGACGGCGAGGTCCTCCATGGAGATCACCGAGGCGCCCTCGGCGTCCACCAGCAGTTCGTCCCGTCCGAGCCGGAAGCGGCCGGTGCGCTCGCCGGGTTCGAGCAGGGCGGCGGGGCTCAGGTAGGTCCAGTCGACGTCCGGGTCGGCGGCGCGGTAGAGGTCGAGCTGCTCGCGGCAGGCCCGGGCGATCGGCCGGAGCTCGGCGGGGAAGCCGGGGTCGTCGGCGAGGGCCGTCCCGCCGCGGCCGGGGAGGGTGAGGCTGCCCGCGCCGCCGACGGCCATCAGGCGCGCGCCCGTTCCGGCGAGACCGGCCAGCAGGCCCCGGGTGGCGGCGGACAGCTCGTGCTCGCTGCCGGGCGCCGGGCGGGTGGCGGTGATCACCAGGTCCTGCCCGGCGGCGAGGCGGGCGACGTCCTCGGGGTCACGGGCGTCGCCGACACCGAGGGCGACGGCGGCCGGCAGGCCGTGCGGTTTGGCGGGGTCGCGCAGGACGGCGGTGATCCGGTGGCGGCGGGCGAGTGCCTCGGTCACCACCCGGCTGCCGACGTTGCCGGTGGCGCCGAACACGGTGATGTGCATGGAGGTTCTCCTGGTGCGGTGGGTGCCAGCGGCTGCTGGGCGGGGATCGGGGAGTGCGGGAGGGGATTCGGCGGAGACGAGGCGGGGTCAGGCGTTCTCGCGGACGGGCGGTGCGGAGGCGGAGGCGGGGGCGGCCGGGGCGTCCGGGGCGGCGGGCGCGGAGGGCGTGGCGGTGCCGGGGCGGCGCCGGGTCTGGGCCGCGATCAGCGAGCCGAGGACGATCAGTGCGCCGAGCGCCTGGAGCGGGCTGAGGTCCTGCCCGAGGGCCAGCCAGCCGATCGCGGTGGCGACCACCGGGCTGAGCAGCGAGAGGAAGGAGACCGAGGTCGGCGGCAGTGCCCGGATCCCGCGGAACCAGAGCGCGTACGTGAGCGCCGCGCCGATCAGGCTGAGGTAGCCGTAACCGAGCAGGTTGCCGCCGGTGAGGTGGGACGGCGGGGCGCCCTCGACGAACAGTGCGACCGGCACCAGCAGCAGTCCGCCGGCGGTGAGCTGCCAGCCGGTGGTGGCGAGCAGCGGGGCGGGGGAGACCCAGCGCTTGGAGAGGACGACGCCGGTGGCCATGACGACCGCGCCGGCGAACGCGGCGGCCACGCCGACGGCGTCCAGCTGGGCGTTGGCCCGCAGGACCAGCAGGCTGACGCCCGCGATCCCCGCGATGCCGCAGATCACCGTGCGCGGCGTGAGCCGGTCGCCGAGCAGCGCGGCCGAGAGTCCGGCGGTGATCAGCGGCTGGACGGCGCCGACCGTGGCGGCGACCCCGCCGGGGAGGCGGTAGGCGGCTATGAAGAGGAGGGCGAGGAAGGCGCCGATGTTCAGCGCGCCGAGGACCAGTGCGCGCCACCACCAGCTGCCCTTCGGCAGCCGGCGGGTGACGGCGATCAGCAGCAGCCCTGCGGGCAGGGCCCGGAGGACGGCCGCGAGGAGTGGACGGTGGGGCGGGAGCAGTTCGGTGGTGACGATGTACGTCGACCCCCAGACGGCGGGGGCTATCGCCGTCACCAGCACGATTCCGAGGCGATTTCTTAGCACTAAGCAAATGTATCTCAGCGCTAAGGCATCTCTCACCGCTTTGGCGGGGTGGCGTGGCTCACAGTTACCTCATCGCTAAGGAATCCCGCCGGGATCCCCTACCCTGAACCTGTGGCAGATGCAGATCATGTGGACCGAGTAGTCGCGCAATGGGCCGTCGAGCGCCCCGACCTGGACGTCTCTCCGATGGAGGTGTTCGGCCGGCTCAAGCGCCTCTACCGCCTGGTGGACGCGGAGCTCAACCGGACCTTCGGCGAACACGGCCTGGACGCCGCCTCCTTCGACGTCCTCGCCACCCTCAAGCGCAGCGGCCCGCCCTACCGCCTCACCCCCACCGGGCTGATGCAGTCCGCCATGGTCACCTCCGGCGCCATCACCCAGCGCCTCGACCGTCTGGAGGCCCGCGGCCTGGTCACCCGCACCCAGAGTGACCAGGACGGCCGCAGCCGCGTGGTCGCGCTCACCCCCGAGGGCCACGCCCTGATCGACCGCGCCCTCCCCGACCACCTCGCCACCGAGCGCGCCCTCCTCGCCGGCCTCGACGACCCCGGGACCGCCGCCCTCGTCGACGCCATGCGCACCCTCCTGGCCGCCCTCGGCGACAGCCCGGAGTGAGCGGGCGGGCGCGCGGGCGGACCTCCCCGCCCGACCGGCCTACGGGTTGACCGCCACCGCCTTGAAGAAGGTGTAGTGGAACGTCCCGCCCGGCTCGGCCGTGCGGCGCAGTTCGGCGATGCCGTGGTCGAAGGCGTCGGGGGTGGTCAGACCGGCGGCCAGCGCCTCGGCGCGGACGGCCTCGACCATCGCGACGAAGGTGCGCCGGGTGAAGCCCTCGACCAGGGCGGGGCGGGCGCCGTCGGCGTGGACGGTGCGGGGGCGGACGGCCACGTCCCGGAAGCCGGCCTCCGTCAGGAGCGGGTACAGGCGGCGCCCGAGCAGGGCGTCACCGCCGGCCGCCGCCTGGAGCCGCACCAGCAGGTCGACCGCGTCGCGGGCCGCCGGGCCCTGCGGGTGGAAGAAGGCCGAGCCGTGGTCGCCCTCGATCACCGTGATCGTGCCGCCCGGCCGCAGCACCCGCCGCAGCGCGGTCAGCGCGGCCACCGGGTCGGCCAGGTGCTCCAACACGAAGCACACGAAGACGTGGTCGAAGGAGCCGTCCGGGAAGGCGAGTCGGTGCAGGTCGCCGTGGTGCCAGGTGACCCGCGCGGTGGGCGCCTCGGCCGCCACCCGGGCCCGGGCCCGCGCCAGCGAGTCCGCGGAGACGTCCACCGCCGTCAGCAGCACGCCGGGGCCGGCGGCCAGCAGGTGCGCGGTCTGCGCCCCCACCCCGCAGCCCGCCTCCAGCACCCGGCTGCCCGCCGGGTACGCGGTGCCCGCGTGCAGCAGCTCGGCGAGGGTGTCCGCCTGGTCGCCGAGCCGTTGCGCCTCGGTCTCCGAGTAGCCGTGGACGTAACCCGGGGCGTAGTCGTGGCCGGGGCCGGGGCCTGCGGCGTCCTGCCGGTCGTTCAGTGATGCCGTTTCCGTGGTCATGGCCCCACCTTCGCGCCACAATGGCCCGGTGAACAGGTCCAAAGAAGCGCCAGACGGCAGGTCCAAACAGGCGGACCCGGGCGCCGACTTCCTCCAGCTCGACACCGCCGACGCCCCGCCCGGCGGCCTGACCGGCTGGCTCGCCCGCCGGCTGCGCGAGGCCATCGCCGACGGCCGTCTCCCCACGGGCAGCCGGCTGCCCGCCACCCGGGGGCTGGCGGCCGAACTCGGCGTCTCCCGGGGAGTGGTGACCGACGCCTACCGGCGCCTGGCCGAGGAGGGCCAGATCGCCGGCCGGGGCAGGGGCGGCACCGTCGTCGTCGCGGCCCCGGCGCCGCCCGCGCCCCCGTGGTCGGCCACATCCCCGTGGTCGGACAAGTCCCCGGCCTCGTCGCGCGCCCGGCCGGAGCCTGTCCTGTTCCACGCCGACCCCGACCCCGAGGTGTTCGACCTGCTGCGCGGCACGTCCGCCCGGATCGACCTCACCCCCGGTGTGCCCGACCTCGCCGCCTTCCCCCGCGCCGCCTGGCTGCGCGCCGAACGCGCCGTCCTCGACGGCCTCGCCGCCGCGGACCTCGGCTACGGAGACGTCCGCGGTACCCCCGCGCTGCGCCAGGCCGTCGCCCACTGGCTGGCCCGCAACCGGGGCATCCGCGCCGACCCGGACGAGGTGCTGATCGTCGCCGGGACGGCCCAGGCCCTCGCCCTGCTCGGCCGGGCGCTCGGCCGGGTGGGCGTCACCGAGGTCGCCGTCGAGGACCCGGGCTCGCTCGGCGCCCGCCAGCACCTCGCCCACTGGCTCGCCGCGACCCCGCCCGTCGCGGTCGACGCCGAGGGCGTCCGGGTCGACGCGCTGCGCGCCACCGGCGCCCCGGCCGTCCTGCTCACCCCGGCCCACCAGTACCCGACCGGGGTCGTCCTCGGCGGCGAGCGGCGGCGCGAACTGCTGCGCTGGGCGGGCGAGGGCGGCCTGGTCATCGAGGACGACTACGACGCCGAGCACCGCTACGACCGCCCGCCCGTCCCCGCGCTGCGCGCCGCCCTGCCGGAGCAGGTCTGCTACGCGGGCAGCATCTCCAAACTGCTCGCCCCCGCGCTGCGCACCGGCTGGCTGCTGGTGCCGCCGCGGCTGCGCGAGGCCGTCCTGGAGGCCAAGCGGTTCGCCGACCTGGGCAACCCGGTGCTGCCGCAGCTGGTGCTGGCCCGGCTGATGGAGTCCGGCGAACTCGACCGCCACCTGCGGCTGTTGCGCCACCGCCACCGCCGCCGACGGGACGCGATGATCGCCGCCGTCCACGCCCACCTCCCCGGCGCCACCGTCCACGGCGCGGCGGCCGGCCTGCACCTGATGCTCACCCTGCCGCCCGGGGCCCGCTGTACGGACACCGAACTGGCCACGGCGGCGCTCGCCGAGGGCGTCAAGGTGCAGCCGCTGTCCTGGCACGCGCGCCTGCCGTACCCGCCGGGGCTGGTGCTCGGCTACGCGGCGGGTGCGCCGGGGGAGATCGCGGAGGGGGTCGCCGTCCTGGGGCGGTTGCTGCGCCGGTAGGGCTGCTGAGGGCGTCCGGCGCCCGGGTCCCCCGTCCGCGCCGGCGCGGGTGTGCTCCTCCGGGGTCCGGGCTATGGTGGCGACGGGCTCGGGTGCCTTGACAGGCGTGGGTGCCTTGACGGGCCGTATCCCGCTGCCGACCTCAGGGAGGCGTGATGGCCGTGCTTCGGCGCACCGTCCAGTTCGGCGCGATGCTGGTGGTGCTGGCGGCCACGCTCGGGCCGGTTCCGGCCGGGTCGGCACCGGCGTCCGCACCGGCGTCCGCACCGGCGTCGGCACCGGTGTCCGCGCCGGCGTCGATACCGGAGTCGATACCGGGGCGCGGAGTTGCCCCGGGAGAGGGGGCGGTGGCGGCGGAGATGGCCGATCAGGACGCGCGGCAGCTCGCTGGGCGCCGGATCGTACTCTCGTACGCCGGTCCGACACCGCCGCCGGGCGTGCTGCGGACGATCCGGGAGGGGCGGGCGGCCGGGGTCATCCTGTTCGCCGAGAATGTCACGAGCCCGGCGCAACTCGCCGAGGCCGTCGGTCAGTTGCGGGAGGCGGCGGCGCAGTCGCCGGTGCCCGAGGGGCTGCTGCTGATGACCGACCAGGAGGGCGGCAAGGTGCGCCGCCTGCCCGGCGCGCCCGAACTCTCCGCCCGCCGGACCGGATCGGACCCCGACCCGCTCGGCGCGGCGGGCCGAGCCGGTGTCGGCGCCGCCGGGACGCTCGCGGACGCGGGGCTCAACGTGAACCTCGCGCCGGTGCTGGACGTCTACGACACCCCGGGCAACTTCATCGACCGCCATGAGCGCTCCTACGGTCAGGACCCGGCCGGTGTAGGCGAGTTGGGCAGCGCCTTCCTCGCCGCCCAGCAGGGCCTGGGCGTGGCCGCCACCGCCAAGCACTTCCCCGGGTTGGGCTCGGCCGCCAACGGCGAGAACACCGATGACCGCCCCGTCACCCTGTCCGTGCCGCTGGACGAGCTGCGCGCCCGCGGCGAGGAGCCCTATCGGGCGGCCATCGCGGCGGGTGTCGGGCTGGTGATGGCCTCCTGGGCGGTCTACCCGGCGCTCGACCCGGACCGCCCGGCCGGGATGTCGCCCGCCGTGGTCCAGGGCGAGCTGCGCGGACGCCTGGGCTTCCAGGGCGTCACGGTCACCGATGCCCTGGAGGCCGAGGCCCTCGCCTCGTACGGCGGCGCGGGCTCCCGTGCGGTCGCTGCCGCCGAGGCCGGGATGGACCTGATCCTCTGCTCCGCCCGCGACCCGCAGCAGGCCGAGGACGCCACCACGGCCCTCGCCGACGCCCTGGACTCCGGCCGTCTCGACCGCGCGGCCTTCGCGGACGCCGTCACCCGGGTCGACGCCCTGCGGGCCTCTCTGGACTGAGCCGGCGGCGGCCGACCGGCGGTGGTCGGCCGGCGGTGGCCGACAGTGGCCCGCCCGTGGGCGCGGGCGCCGTGCGGGCCGTCCCCAGGCCGACGCCTGCGAGGCGGGCGACCGCCCCGCGCCGGGCAGACCGGCCGTGGCAGGTGCGCGGATCCCGACCCTCCGGGGTGGGATTACGCCATCGAAGGTCTGGTTTCGGTCGGCTCGGCACTTCGAAGGCAGAATCCCGGTCGTGGCATGGGAATCGCATGGCAAAGTACCGTCATGGCACATGTGAAATGTCACATGTGACCTCACCTGTTCTGATCGTTCCTCGTACCCTCCGAAGGAGAAGACAATGAACCGCATCACCCGGATCGCCTCGGGCGCGGCCGGTGCCGTCGCCCTGCTCGCGGCGCCGGCGCCGGCGCTCGCCGCGTCGGCCGGCGGCGCGGCCGGGACCGTCGCCACGGTGACGACCTGCGGCTACAACGGTCTCCAGGCCGGGCTGTCGACCAAGGTCTGCGCCGAGGTCACCGGCGGCAGTGTCGTGCTGTACGGGCAGATCGGCCTGGCCGGTCCGCCCACCCCGGACACCCCGTGGCCGCCGAAGCCGCAGGAGCTGCTCACCCGCCTGTCGGCCGGGGTGGTCGGCGGCGAGTCGCTCGGCTCGGCGAGCGTGCGCGCCGTGTTCACGACCGCCACCGTGCGGGTCGACGGCATCAGCGTCACCGTGCCGTGCGGTTCGGTCCTTCACGCGACCTTCTCCGTCGAGTCGATCTCGCGGGGTCCGGCCCCGGTCGAGGTGGATGTACCTGTAGGCTGCTGACGGAACCTCACCATGGCCGCCGAGTCCGGGAGTTGGCAGCGTCCCGGGCTCGGCTTCCGGCGTTCCCGCACGCCCTCCGGATGTGACGTGGACCACTCGGGGGCGGCCCCGGCGGGCCGGGCGACCGCCAGGCGACGGCCGGGCGCCCACTGTGACGACTTGAAGAAACCTTCATCTGTGGCGATGATGCTTGCCGGCCGCCGTTGAGGGCGCGGCCGCACGCCCAGCGAGCCGTACCCGAGGGAGGGGCGCCGACGATGCCCGTCCCGCTGTACCAGGCCAAGGCGGAGTTCTTCCGCACCCTCGGCCACCCGGTCCGGATCCGGGTGCTGGAACTGCTCCAGGACGGGCCCCGGCCGGTGCGCGAGCTGCTGGCCGAGATCGAGGTCGAGCCCTCCAACCTCTCCCAGCAGCTCGCGGTGCTGCGCCGTACCCAGCTGGTCGCCGCCACCCGCGAGGGCAACACCGTGGTGTACGCGCTCAGCACCCCGGACGTGGCCGAGCTGCTGCGGGCCGCGCGCCGGATCCTGACCGAGCTGATCACCGACCAGGGCGCGCTGCTCACCGAACTGCGCGAGCCCGGCGGCCGGCCGCACCGTTGAGCCCGCCGAGGCCCTCGGGCCGGCTGAACCCGAGGAGCCCGGCGAGCCCGGCCAGCCCGTTGGACCCGCGCCCGACCCGGCCGGCCGACCCGAGGAGAACCCCCGCCATGAGCGAGAGCACGAGCGACGGCACGCGCGAGGAGAAGCGCCGACGCAAGGCCATGCTCATCCGGGCCGGCATCTACATCTTCGCCACGCACCTGTTCGCCGGCTTCGTGTTGCTGCTGTTCGCGCTCGGCGGCCGCAAGTAGGCACCTCCTACGTCCGAGGGCCGTCCTTCACGAGGTAGCGGTCGCTGGTGCTGGTCCAGGCCTGGACGCCCTCGATGAGCTCCCGGGTGCCGTCCAGGTACCAGCGCCCGGCCGGGTGGCGGCGGCGCAGGTCGCTGCGCAGGGCTTCGTTCTCCCGCCGCAGCCGGGCGACCCGGGAGCGGACGGCGCCGACGGCCCGGCTGCGGGTGCAGCCGCGGATCCGTTGCAGGGTGAGGACGGTGTTGAAGGCGGCCGCGGCCTGGCGCTCCTCCCGCTCCAGTGAGTACAGGTCGTTGATCAGCGTGGCGGCGTCGGCGGTGTTGGCGCGCAGCCGGTGCAGTGCGGGCTCCGCGTGGAGGGCGGCGGGGGCGTCGGCGCCGTGGACCCGTTCCAGTATGTTCATGAACGGGTAGAGGCAGCTGCCGTGGCGGCGCAGCCGCATGGTCTCGGGCAGTCCGAGGGCGGGGACCGTGCCGTGGGCGCGGTGTTCGGCCTCGGCGGGGAAGGTCTCCAGACAGGCCTGCCATTCCCGGGCGGCCCGGACGCGCCAGTTGAGCGACATGCCCTGAGCCTGGCGGCTCCACAGGTCGTGCCAGGCGCGGAGCAGGTGGTCGCCCGAGCGCGGTGCCGGGCCCTCGCCGACCGGCGCGGAGGCGCCCGTCCGATCGGCCCCGGTGCGGCGCAGGGCGTCGATGAGCGGGTCGACGACGTCGCGGGCTTCGGCGGGGCGGCGCCCCGGCGGGCCGTCGAAGCGGTCGTCGAGGATGGTGAACCAGCCCAGCATGTCCACCAGCAGGTCGAGGTTGGCGCCGTGGGCGCGGGGGAAGGCGTGGCCGATCAACTCGTGCAGGGCGTAGGCCCCGTAGCGGGTCATCTCGGGCGGGGTGAGGAGGTTGCGGCCGACCACCCAGGCGGCGTGCCGGGCCGCGGCGGTGCGCAGTTCGCCGGACCGCTGCGGGAGTTGGGGCGCGGCGGGGGCCGGGTCGGGGATGCTCACCGGGCAGCGGGCCGCCGGCGGGGCCTCGACGCCCACCTCGTCGTCCCCCACCCCGTCGTCCCCCACCTGGTCGTCCGGCACTCGGTCGTCCCCCGCCCGGTCGTCCGGCGGGCTGTCCGGGCGGGGCACCCGGGCGCCGCGCGGGGCCAGCCGCACGCGCAGCCCGTGCGCCTGGACCGTCGTCCACACCACCTCCCGGGCCCGGGAGTCGGGGACGGCCACCGGTCGCCAGCGGCGCAGGATCGCGGCCGCCGCGACCGTCAGCTCGGCCCAGGCGAAGGCCTCCCCGATGCACTTGTGCTTGCCGGCCCCGAACGGGAGGAAGGAGTGCCGTCCGGCCCCGCCCGACTGCCAGCGATCCGGGCGGAAGCGCAGCGGGTCCGGGTAGCGGTCCGGGTCGCGGTGCAGCGCGGTGAGGCTGTAGAGCAGTTCGGTGCCGGCCGGGATCCGGTACGGGCCGAGGTCCACCGGCACCTGGGCGGTGCGCATCAGGAAGGCGTTGGGCGCGTGCAGCCGCACCACCTCCTGGGTGACGCTGCGGGTGTAGGTGAGCCTGGCGAGCGCCTCGGGGGTGGGGGCGGCGCCGGCGGGCAGGTGCTCGTCGAGTTCGGCGAGCACCCGGGCCTCCACCTCGGGGTGGCGCAGGAGTTCGTCGAGGAGCCAGGTCAGCGTGGTGGAGACGGTCTCGGTGCCGGCGCCGAACATGGTGATCGCCTCGGACCGGACGTCCGCCTCGGTGAGTGGCCGGCCGGTGCCCGGGTCGGTGGCGGCACGCAGCAGGGCGGGCAGGGTGCCGCCCCGCTCGGCGGACCGGGTGCCCGTCGGCCTGACGGCCTGGTCGACGACTCGGTTGAGCACCCGGACGGCGGCGTCGAAGCGCCGGTTGACGGGCAACGGCAGCCGGGCGAGCGCCGGGTGCGGGTAGAGGGACTGGACGATCTGGCCCTTCACCAGGTCCGGCAGGGCCTGGTGGAAGGCCAGGGTGGCGTCCTCGCTCAGCCGGGCGTCGAACAGCGAGCGGGTGACGATCTCCAGCGCGAGGTGGTTCATCTCCTTGGCCACGTCGAGGACTTGCCCGGGGTGCCAGCGCCCGGCCCGCTCCTCGGTGACCTGGTGCATCACGGCGACGTACTCGGCCATTCGGTCCGGCCCGAAGGCGGGTTGGATGATCCGGCGGCGGTCGCGGTGGGCCTGGCCCTCGGACATCAGCAGGCCGTCGCCGAACGCCGTCTTGAGGGTGTCCTGGACGGCGCCGCGCGGGCAGTCGTAGGCGAGGGCGACGAGCAGGGTGTGGACGAGCGGGGCGTCGGTGACCACGCAGACGGTGCGCGGCCCGAGCCGGATCCGGACGACGCCGCCGTGCCGGGAGAGCGAGCCGAGGAATCCGAGCGGGTCGCGGAGCAGGGCGGCCGCGTGGCCGAGGCCGGGGACCGCGCCGGGGGCGAGCGGGGGGACGGTCGCACGGGTGGTGCGGGGTGCGGTCGGTGCGGTTCTCGGGGGGAGGTCCCGTTGCCGCGTCTCGGTCAGCAGGGTCATGTCAGTACCTCTCATCAGAGGAGCCGGTGCGGACGATACCGGGGGCCCCGACGGGCCGGCCGGGAGGTGGGGGGCCGGCTCGCGCGGATCCGCGCGTGCCCCGGCTGGAGGGGCGCACGTCATGGCAAACGCGCCGGTCCGACGGGCGTTGCGCCGAACGCGGGCGGATCACTCCAACGGTCGATCATCCGCAGTGGCTCCGACCACCCCGGAACGTGCTGCTGACCTGCGGTGAAGGCCCCACCGGAAAGATCCGGGCCGGGCCCCTCGCGCAGGGTCTTTGGACCCTCGCCGCCTGGCCGCCCGAGGGCCAGCATGGTCGGGGAGAAGGAGGACCCTGATGACCAGTCTGCGCCACCGGCCCGCCCTCGACGTCCGGGTGGAGATCCGCGGCGAGCTGCCGCGCGAGGACGCCGAGTACGCCCGGGCGCAGGCACTGGACACGGCGGCCGGGCTCGGCCCCGGAACCCGCGCGCTGCGCATCAGGCTCACCCGCGTGCGCGACCGGGCCATGACCCGGCCCGCCCTCGCGCAGGCCGACGCCGACCTGGCCGGCGTCGGCCCGGTCCGGGTGCAACTCGCCGCGGTCACCGCCCGTGAGGCCGTCGACGTCGCCCTGGGCACCCTCGCCGGCCGGGCCGGCCGGCTGCGCGAGCAGGGCGACATCGGATTCGCCGCCGCCCACGAGAGCGCCTACCGCCCGCAGTACGCCGCCCGACCGCTCGCCGAACGGCGGATCGCCCGGCGCAAGGAGGTCGTCCTCGCCCGCCGCACCCCCGAGCAGGCCACCCGCGAACTGCTCGCGCTGGACCGGCCGTTCCACCTCTTCGCGGACGCCGCGACCGGCCGGGACGCGCTGGTCGACCGCTGCCCGCTCAGCGGCGCGCCCGGGGCGGGCCGGTCCGCGGGCGCCGACCCGGCGGGCCCGCTCGACCTCACCGAGGCGGCCCGGCGGCTCTGGCTGACCGGCGGCCCGTTCGTCTGCTACGCCGACCCCGGCGACGGCCGTGCCCGGGTGCTCTACCGCCGCTACGACGGCCACTACGGCCTGATAACGCCGGTAGCGGAGCCTCGTTGACGGGCAGGAGAACCACCGGGGCGGGCCCACCGGCCCCGATGGCCACGACCGCCACGACCGCCACGACTTCCACGACAGGGGAACCGGGACCATGGACTGCGACGAGGTCATGCTGACCGTCCGGATCACCGCCGCCGAACGCGCGCTGCTGCGGGCCCTCGCGCGCGGCCACGGCGGGGACGTCTCCGAGGTGGTGGTCGACGGCCTGCTGGAGGTCATCCCCGCGCTGCACGACGACGCCTCCGCGCTGCCGCTGCGGCGCGTCCTGGCCCGGCCCGCCCCCTGCGCCCTGACCCTCTGGCTGCCCGCCCCGATCGCGGACCTGCTGCCGCTGCTGGGCGAGCGGATCGCGCGGACCGGCGGCCCGTCGAGCGGACCGGCCAGCGCCGCGCTGTCCGCCGCGCTGCGCCTGTGGCTCGCCGGGGATCGGGCGGGGCTGGCCGCCGGGCTGGCCCGACTGCACGGCGGCTGCGCCGGCGGCCGGGCGGCGGCGCAGCAGGCCCCGGTGCGGGCGGCGGCCTGACCGGTGGTTGACGGAACGTCGGTCAGCTGCCCCAGCTGGCATGTCCTGGGCGGGAATTGGCCAGTTCAGGACTCTGTTCAGGGCCCCGTGGCACGCCCTAGCATTTCCTTCACGGCCGTCTGAGCCCAGGCCCCGGGACTCCGGCCGGGTGGCCGCCACCACCCCGTTGCCGGGGAGCGCACACCCCCCGAGTGCGCTTCCCGGCAACGTCACGTCCGGGGCCGTCCCCGGGGTCTCTCGGACCGTCCTCGGTCCGCCCCTCCGGTGTCCTCCGCTCCGCGCGACCCGGCCCGCCGCGCGCGGGCGGCCGAATTCCGCAAGAGGTTTTCGTTATTCCCGTGCGGCCCGCCGCTCTCCTGAGTGCCGGAAGGTTCGGGCCCCGCTCCGCGGGGTGCCCGCACCTCGTACGAGGAGGGGAAACGCGATGGGACGCCGGAGCGCGGAGCCGCGCCCCCCGTAGCGGCAACTCGCCTCCGGTGTCGGCCGGTTCACTTCACGTCGGGTGGCGGCGCGCTGGTGCTCGGGCTCGACGGCCGCTGGTACTACGGTGGTCGGCTAGGGCGGGTCCGACGATTCTCGCAGGGCGCGAACCGTCGGACCCGCCCCGGGGGGAGTTCCAGCAGCCCGAACGGCCGGCCGTGCAACAACCGGCCGCTGCTGAAGGCCTCCTGAGACCGTCCGGCGGCGGGGGGGGGGGGGGGGGGGGGGGGGGGGGGGGGGGGGGGGGGGGGGGAGGGGGGGGGGGGGGGGCGGGGGGGCGTCCCCCCCCCCCCGACCCCCCCCCCCCCCCCCCCCCCCCCCCCCCCCCCCCCCCCCCCCCCCCCCCCCCCCCCCGGCGTCACCGCTCCCTGCCCCTCACCCCTCACCCCTCACGAGGATTTCCCGCCATGCGAACCCGACCCCTCGTCGTCGCCCTCGCCCTCGCCGGTGCGGCCGTGCTGCCCGCCGCCGTGCCGGTTGCCGCCCACGGCGACACCGTCCACCTGGACGTCTCCGGCCAGCGGAACGGCCGCGTCAGCACCATCGCCACCTGGGAGGACGACCACGACCCGGTCACCGGGGAGTTCACCGGCACGCTGGCCGCGACGGCCACCGACGGGCGCACGGTCGGCCCCTGGCGCCTGGTCGCCGTCCCGGGCGAGCCGGGGACGTACACCACCCGGGAGATCCTCCCGGCCGGGCACTGGCGGGTGAGCGTCGACTGCGCGTTCCCCTCGCCGGGGCACGGCGAGGGTGAACTCGACGTCGAGGCCGCGGTGATCGGCGATTCTCCGCTGTCGGGGGCGACGGGCGCGACGACCGGCGCCCCGGCCCCGATACCCGCGCCCGCTCCCACGGCCACACCCACGGTCCCGACCGCCCCGACGGCCGCCGACAGCGTCGCCCGGGCCCGCTCCGCCGCCCGGGACACCCCCTCCGACACCACGCCCGACGCCGCCACCTGGGCCGCGATCGGCACCGCCGTCGCGGCCGTCGTGCTGGTCGCCACCGGATTCTGGCTCCGCCGCCGGTGAGCCCGGCGGCGGAACCATCGAGCGCGAACCACCGTCCCAGAAGCCACCGGGCGCCACCGGGCGCCCGGCCGACCGCAAGGGAGCGTCCGCGCATGAAGAAGGTCCTGATCACCGGCGGCGCGGGATTCATCGGCAGTTCGGTGGTGTTCGCCCTCCTCGACCAGGGCATCACCCCGGTCATCCTGGACGACCTGTCCAAGGGCCGGGCCGAGTTCGTCGAGGGCAAGGTGTTCTACCAGGGCGACGTCGCCGATACGGCCCTGCTCGACCGGATCTTCGCCGAGCACCCGGACATCGACGCCGCCGTGCACTGCGCGGCCAGGATCGTCGTCCCGGACTCGGTGGCCAGGCCGCTGTACTACTACCGGGAGAACGTCGGCAAGACCGTCGAACTGCTCGACGCCCTCCAGCGTCACGGCTGCACCCGCGTCGTCTTCAGCAGCTCCGCCTCCATCTACGCGCCCACCCCGGACGCGCGGGTCGACGAGAGCAGCCCGGTCGAGGCCAACAGCCCCTACGCGCGCACCAAGCTGATGATGGAGCAGGTGCTCCAGGACTGGACCAGGGGGGAGGGCGCCGAGCGGCAGCGGGTCATCTCCCTGCGCTATTTCAACCCGATCGGTGCCGACCCGCGGCTGCGCACCGGACTCCAGGACCTCAACCCCACCCACGCCCTGGGCAAGCTGATCGAGGCGCACACCAACGGCACCCCGTTCACCGTCACCGGTGTCGACTGGGCGACCAGGGACGGCTCCGGCATCCGCGACTACGTCCACGTGCGGGACCTCGCCGAGGCGCACGTCGCGGCGCTGCTCCGCTTCGACGAGGTGATCGCCGAGGGCGCCGAGGACCGCTACCGGGTCATCAACGTGGGCACGGGCGACGGCACCACCGTGCGCGAGCTGATCGCCGCCTTCGAGCAGGCCGTCGGCGTGAAGCTCGACGTCCGCGAGGCGGGCCCCCGGCCGGGCGACGTGATCGGCTGTTACGCGGCCGTCGACACCGCCCGGGAGCTGCTCGGCTGGCAGCCGCGGCGGGGCATCGCCGAGGGCGTCGCCGACGCGCTGGCCTGGCGCGCGCAGTGGGCCGCCCGCCTCGGCGCCAGCTGATCCCCGGCGCGGGGGGGGGGGGGGGGGGGGGGGGGGGGGGGGGGGGGGGGGGGGGGGGGGGGGGGGGGGGGGGGGGGGGAGGGGGGGGGGGGGGGGGGGGGGGAGGGGGGGGTGGAGGGGGGGGGGGGTCGAGAGGGCGGGGGGGGAGGAGCAAAGGAAGCC